>NZ_LTCZ01000054.1:0-56888 GCF_001583455.1 Rhodococcus sp. LB1
CGCCCCGTCATCCACCCGGAAGGCGGGGCATGCTCGTGCCACGGGCGTATCGTGCGGCGAACAGCACTGCCCACCCGATCGCGCCGATCAGCGCGAAACTGATCAGCCGGTACAGCATCACGGCGGCAGTCGCCTCGTCCGTGCCCAGCCCACCGGCGACTAACGCCACGATCAGGGCACCGTCGACGACGCCGATCCCGCCGGGAATCAGAGGGATGCTCGACGCGGCCATGCCTGCGACGTAGGCCGTCATCGCGAGGCCGATCCCGACGCCGGCGACGCCCACCGCGCGGCACGCGGCGACCAGGCACAGCAGGTCGCCGATCCAGTTCAGTCCCGCGAACACACCCCCGAGCACCCAGTCCCGCGGGCGAGGCCGGACGAGGGACAGCTGCTCGACGAGGGCGCGGACGCGATCGACGCCCGACGCCGCGGGTCTCCGCAGAAACGCGTTGGCCCAGCCGAGCACCCGCTCCCCCGCACGCACGAGAAGTTCCGGACGACGCACCAGCTCCCGGATCGCGAACGCGAGGCCGAGAACTCCCACGATCTCGCCGCCGACGGTGAGCGGATCCGCATGCGCCCGGACGCCGACAGTCGCCCCGAGAAGTCCGAGGGCCCCGAGCGCGAGCGAGCTGATGATCCCCGACGCGAGCATCGTCCAGGCGACCAGCGGGGTGCTCGCACCCCACGTGCGCAACCTCCGAAAGGTGAACCCCGCGGACACCAGGTGCCCGGCGGGGAGCGTGACGGACAGTGCGTTGGACGCGAAAGTCAGTGCGATCGAGCGATGGAGTGCCACCCGGAGACCGCCGGCCGCGAGCAATTGCCGCTGCAACCGCGCGAAAGTCGTCATCGACGCGATCTCGGCGATCACCGCCAGCACGAGCCACCGCCACCGCGGGTGCAGCAACGCGCCCGACGCTCGCGCGATGTACGGACTCAACACCAGAACCTCGACGAGCAGTACTCCGGCCGCGGCGATCGCCAATGCCGTCCTGGGTACCGAGCGCCCGCGCCACACGTCAGTGACGTTCACGGGACGCGACACCGGTCCGCGACCGGGGAAGGTCGAGGACCCCGGCCTCGATCTCCGCGAAAGCCGAATCCAGCAAGCCCAGGAACCGCTGCGCGTCGTCGCCGGGCTGCCACTGCAGATACGCCGTGCGCAGGACGGCGAACGCCGTGTTGACGAGCAGCACACTGCAGAGCGGGTCGACCCGGTCCGGTCGCACCCGGGCGTCGACCCACTCCTGGACGAACTGCTGGAATCGCTCGCCGGCGGCCTTCGTCGACTGCGCGAGGTGGGGCGCCGCATCCAGAATCCGCCGTTGCACCGTGAGGGTGGCGGCATTGTGGGCGATGTTCGCGCGGATGATCTCGCGGACCGACACCCACATCGATTCGCCTTCGGGACGCTCGTCAGCCAGCTTCTGCCACCGCTCACGGTCACCCGGTCCGGGGTCGAAGAGCAGCGCTTCCTTGGAGTCGAAATAGTTGAACAGCGTGCTCTTGGACACGCGCGCTGCGGCCGCGATCTCTTCGACGCTGACGTCGCCGTAACCGCGGGTGTCCACCAGGTCGAGGGCGCACGCATGCAGCGTCCGCCACGTCTCGTGCTTCTTCGAGACGCGAAGGCCTGATCCGCTGTCCGTCGCCATGAATCGAACCTTAACCCAACTTGGACCGAGTACAATTTTCTCCCTGGTCCACTGTTGGTGCGAGTCCACATCTCGTCACGAATGCGGTCCCTCTAGGCTGACCGTGTGAAGAAGTACCTCCCCGCGCTCGTCCTGGACGTCGTCCTCGTGATCGTGTTCTGCGCCATCGGCCGCCGCAGCCACGACGAAGCCAACGCCCTGACGGGTCTGGCCACCACGGCGTGGCCGTTCCTGACCGGCCTCGCGGTCGGCTGGCTCGCCACCGTCGCGCTCTACCGCGACAAGTTCGACGCGTTCCTCATCGTCCCGACGGGAATCGTGGTGTGGCTGTCGACGCTCGTGGTGGGCATGCTGTTGCGCGTCGTCAGCGGCCAGGGAACGGCGTTCAGTTTCGTCCTCGTGGCGGGCACGGTGCTCGCCGTATTCCTCCTCGGCTGGCGCGCCGTCGCGAAGATCGTGACGAAATCGCGCGCCACCACCCGATAGCGGCGAATACGCCCCGACGGCACCCGAACTTCCGCTCGAGGTGAGACAGTTTTCCCATGAGTGACACCATCGATCCGGCCCGGGACGAGAAGCGGTCCGACCGCGGCTTCTTCGGCCAGCCGTTCGCCCTCGCGAACCTGTTCGGCGTCGAGATGTGGGAGCGATTTTCCTTCTACGGGATGCAAGGCATCCTGATCTACTACCTGTACTACTCGGTCGCCGACGGTGGCCTCGGAATCGCCGAATCGTCCGCGACCAGCATCGTCGGCGCCTACGGCGGCACGGTATATCTGTCCACCATCCTCGGCGCGTGGATCGCCGACCGGCTCCTCGGCTCCGAACGAACCCTGTTCTACAGCGCGATCCTCGTCATGCTCGGTCACATCGCCCTTGCCGTGTTCCCGGGCCTGTGGGGTGTGGGCATCGGCCTGGTCTGCGTCGCATTCGGTAGTGGCGGGCTCAAGGCCAACGCCACGTCCCTCGTCGGTGATCTCTACGACGAGCAGGACGAGCGCCGGGACGCCGGATTCTCCATCTTCTACATGGGTATCAACCTCGGCGCCCTCGTCGGCCCGCTGCTGACGGGCTGGGCGCAGGACTCCATCGGATTCCACGCCGGCTTCGCGCTCGCCGCGATCGGCATGGCGCTCGGACTGATCCAGTACACCCTCGACCGCAAGCGCCTCCGGGGTATCGGTGCGGAACCGCCCAATCCCCTCCCCCGCGCTCAGCGGCCCAAGTGGATCGCGATCGGTGCCGCCGCGGTCGTGGTGATCGCGGCCCTGTCCCTGACAGGGGTGATCACCGCGGCCAACATGTCGGACATCGTGGTCGGCCTCACCATCGTCGCGGCAATCGGCTACTTCGCGATCATGTTGTCAAGCCGCCGCATCACGGCCGTCGAGCGCAGCCGCGTCTACGCGTTCATCCCGATGTTCATCGCCAGCGCGGTGTTCTGGTCGCTGTTCCAGCAGCAGTTCACCACCGTCGCGGTGTACTCCGACAAGCGACTCGACCGCAACCTGTTCGGCTGGGACTTCCCGCCGTCGTGGGTGCAGTCCATCAACCCGGTCTTCATCATCATCTTCGCCGGCGTCTTCGCGGCCGCGTGGACGAAGCTCGGACCCCGGCAGCCGTCGTCGCCGATCAAGTTCGCGGCGGGCACCGTCATCATGGGTATCGCGTTCCTGGCGTTCATCCCGATGTCGGGTGGCGGCGCGAACAGCGCACCGCTGCTGGGTCTGGCCGGAATCCTGTTGCTGTTCACGTTCGCCGAACTGCTGCTGTCCCCGGTCGGGCTGTCGCTGTCGACCAAGCTGGCGCCCGAGGCCTTCCATACCCAGATGGTGGCGTTGTTCTTCCTGTCCGTCGCACTGGGCACCGCCATGGCGGGCACACTGGCCGGCTACTACGACGAGAACAACGAGATCCCGTACTTCACCGCGGTGGGGCTGGGATCGATCGCCGTCGGCGTGCTCCTCGCCATCGGGTCACCGTGGATCAGGCGTCTGATGAAGGGCGTTCACTGACGCGTGGCGGCACCTCGGCACTGACGCGTGGCGGCACCTCGGCACCGAGCGTCGTCAGCGCACCCACAACCACGCGGCCAACCCGAATCCCGCGATCGCGATGACGACGCGGAGGACGGACGGTGGTATCCGCCTGACGACGGGCGGGCCGCACCAGCCACCGGCCAGGGCGCCGATCGCCATCGCGGCGGCGGCGCCCCAGTGGACGGGGCCGAAGACCGCGAACCCGATCGCCGCCACCAGGTTCGCGACGCCGAGGAGAAAGCTCTTCAGGATGGTCGCGCGCCAGATCTTCTCCGACGTGAGGATCAACGCGATCGCCAGGAAGATCACGCCGGCGCCGGCGCCGAAGTACCCGCCGTAGATGGCGACGACGAACAGCGACACCGAGTACGCGCGTGGCATGTCCCGCTCGCCCGCCAGCGCACGGAGCCGGGGTTGCAACAGCAGCGCCAGTGCGGCGAACGCCACCATGAACGGAACGATCGCCTCGAACGACCCCGCCGGAGCCACCAGCAGAATTCCCGCGCCGACCAGGCCGCCCGCAGCCGAGTACAGCGCCCAGCGCCACAGCTTGGGACCGGTGTCGGCGACCTCCCGCGTCGAGTTGGACAGGGCGCCGACGCCGACCGCGACCATCGCGACCGTGTTGGTGACGTTCGCGGTGACCGGCGGCAGACCGACCGCGAGGAGTGCGGGATACGACACGATGGACGCCAGGCCGGTGACGAAGCCGACCAGTCCCGCGAAGAACCCCGCTACGACGAGAAGACCGATATCAAGCAGGGACACAAGGAAGAAACTTACCCTTGCTCACTTACTCCCTCAGCGCGGACGGCCCCGGCGTTCCCTCAGTTCGCCGGCTTCGCCATCACCGTGTCCTCAGTTCGCCGGCTTCGCCATCTCACGGAAGAGCATGTCGGTCATCTTCACCGCGCGGTCGCCACCGTCGGCGTCGGCGACGAAGACCGCGAAGGCCAGGTCGCCGCGTGAGCCGTAGAACCAGCGGTCGTCGCCGCTCGCCCCGTTCATGCCCATGAGATCGGGGTAGCCGTTGAGGAACGACGCCCCGCCTCGCACCACGTTGTCGCGCATGATGCCCCGGAGCTGGTCGTTGACGTTCGCCGGAAGCGGCTGAGCGGCCACATCGGTGGTGCCCGGCTGCCCCTGGACGATCATCGGTGCCGGCGCGCTGCCCCGCGCGATCGACGCTGCCAGCATGGCCATCCCGAACGGCGTCACGGCGGGCAGGTCGCTGTCCTTACGGTTCATCACCTGGTTCATGCCCGACTGGTCGGCGGTGAAGACGGCGGTCTGATGGTCGAGGCCCGGGATCTTGTAGTTCATGCCGAGCCCGAGCTGATTGCCCGCCTTCTCGATGTCCTCGATCGACAGCGACGACGGGTCGACGCCCTTCTGCAGTCCGGCGGCCTTCTTCACCAGGTCGAGGTTCGATCCGGCGGGATACAGGCCCTGGAACGCGATCGGCCCCTGCTCCATCGCCTGGTTGTTCTGCGCGGCGGCCAGCACGGCGCCGGAGGACGGCTGGATCGCGACGATCGTCGCGGGGGTGCCGACACTGACCACGGCTTCCTCGGCTGCCAGCTGCAGGCGGGAGTCCATGGTCGCGACGATGTCCGGTCCGGGCGGGCCCTGGAAACCTGCCTGCGGGATGAGCGTGTCGTCGGGGTCCACGAGGTGGACGGCCCAGCCGGCCGTGGCGTCCCGGTTGGCCTGCCACACCTTGCGCAGCGGATCCAGCAGCGGTGTCGTGATGCGCCTATCCGCCGTGATGAGCTTCGGCGTCTTTATGGTGATGACGCCGGGTATCGCGAGATCCTGCTCGAGGAACTCCCAGTCCTGGTCGCGCAGCAGCACGGCGGTGACCTGCTGGCCGGGCTTCTCTGCCATCTCCGCCATCATCGTGTCGGACGTGACGAGGGGGGCCACCGGCTCGAGGACCTCCGCGAGACGCCGGGTGGTCGCGACGGGGTCGGGCATCGTGGCGGGATCGAGGGTGACCGAGTTGATGGTCTGCTCGTTCATGAGCAACCCGCCGAACGCGTCGAAGACCCGCGGCGGAGCGGCGTCCGTCCGGTCGTAGCGGACGATACGCCCGTTGCCCAGGTCGGGCGCGAGGATCGACGGATCCCAGGAGATCCGCCAGCCGACGGACAGGTTCCGCACACCACCCTGCACCTGGTAGGTCCAATCCTTGCCCTCACCGAAATGCCAAGCGGCACCGACGGTGAAGAAGCCGGAGTCCGAGCCGAGATCCATGAACTGTGTCAGGTCGAACTTGGCGTCCTCAGGTTTGAGACCGTCGAACATCTGCTGAATCGCCGTCTCCGCGGCGTTGGGATAAGAGGTCTGCGCTGCCGCGGCAGCGGCGTCGCCCTCGTTCAGCGCGTTGACGAAGTCGTCGACGACCGACTGAGCGGTCGCCTCCTCTTTCGACAGCACACACGACGCCAGAATCACCGCCAAAATGACAGCCGACGTCAGGGCGATCACGTATCTGTTGCGGCGGCCAAGCGATCGTCCATTCCCCATGTCCACCATCTTGCTTTCAGTCACATGCGTAACAAGCACCATTTGCCTACGAAGAAGTTACGGTTGAGCCACAACTTATCCCCGAACAGCAACGCGCGAACGGGTTTATCGAAGAAAACGCCCCGCAGCCTGCACAGCAGGGGCCGAACTGTCACCTGTTGCTATAAAAACGGCAAATGCTAGGTCGTCCTTGATTCCGACGAACCAGCCGTGTGCGGGACCATTTCCCGACTCGGCCGTGCCCGTTTTGCCGAGCAGTCCCGGAATGTCCTGCAGCGCAGTAGCGGTACCGCCCGTCACAGTTTCGCGCATCATCGTCCGGAGGTCGGAGGTGACGTTCGCAGGCACGGTGGGCGCCGTCTTGTCGGCGGTTCCCGGTTGGCCTTGCACGATCATAGGCGACGGCGTCGAACCGTTCGCGATGGAGGCGGCCACCATGGCCATCCCGAACGGCGTCGCGGTCACCTGCCCCTGCCCGATCCCGGACTCGACACGGGCCGCCGGACTGTCGGCGACGGGCACGTTGCCGGTCACGGTCGTCAGCCCGGGTGTGACGTAGTCGACGCCGAGCCCGAACTGCAGCGCGGCCTGCTGCAGGGCGTCGGGCGGCAACCCGACCGCCAGCCGTCCCATGGTGGTGTTGCACGAGCGGGCGAACGCGGTGTGCAGCGGGACCGCGCCCAGGTCGAATTCGTCGTCGTTGGGGATCTGCCTGCCCTCGATGTTCTCGGTGCCGGGGCAGGGCAGAACGGTGTCCGGTGTGGCGGCGCCGGCCTGCAGGGCCGCGGACGTCGTCACCGTCTTGAACGTGGATCCCGGCGGGTAGAGGCCGGTCAGTGCGATCGGGCCGAGCGCGTCGGCCGGGGCGTTCTGCGCCACCGCCAGCACCTCCCCGGTGGAGGGTCGCAGGGCGACGATCGCGGCCTGCTGCGGCACGTCGGCGAGCGCCCGCTCGGCAGCCATCTGCATCGGGAGATCGAGGGTCGTCGCGATGTCGGGGGCGGCGGGACCCTGCGCACCGGCGATGCTCTTCGCCGCGCCGTCCTGACCGACCAACTGCACCGCCCAGCCGGCGGATGCGTCCTGCCCCTCCTGCCACAGGTCGCCGAGGCCCGCCAGGGTGGGTGAGGCCAGCGCTTTGTCGGTGCTGAGCAGCCTGGTCTGTGGTGCCAGCGCCACGCCGGCGAGTTGCCGCAGCTGCGGTTCGATCGGCGCCAGGTCCTCGGCGCGCAACGAGATGGCCGTGACCGGCTTGCCCTGGGCGCCGGCCAGATCCTGCTGAAGCGAGGCCGCGGTGATCGTCGGTGCGATGGGTGACAGCAACGCGGCCACCGCCGCGGTGTCCGCTCCCTGTTCGAGGTTGACCAGCGTCACGACCTGTTGCTCGAGGATCGGGGCCCCACCCGCGGCGAGGACCTTCGGTGGCGTCCCGGTCGTGGTGGTGTACCGGACGGTGGTGTCGTCGGTGAGGCCGGGTGCGAGGACGGCCGGGTCCCAGACGATCTTCCAGTCGTCGCCTTCCTTGGTGGCGTTGCCGGTGGTGCTGTACTTCCACTCCTGCCCCGGGGCGAACGGCCACGACACGTCCATCGTGAACGTGCCGCCGGACTCCTGCACGTCGGTGCGGGTGAACGTCCCGTCCTTGTTTCCGAGCCCGTCGTACATCGCCGTGATCGCGGCGGTTGCGGCGGCCGGATCGGTGGTGAGTTCGGCGGCGGCCTGCACGTCGTCGCTGTTCAGGGCGTCTGCGAACTGCTGCGAGACGGTGTCGGGCTGGTCCGGTCCGAAGAGTCCGCAGGCGGAGAGCACCGTCGCGAGGACGGCGATTCCGGCCGCTGCCTTCCGGGTGGGGGTGGGACGGGTGGGGCTGTGACGAACGGTTGAGGTGCGCACGGACTCGATCATGCCTGACGTGGTGGCGTGCTTCGAATAATCGGTGTAATCATGTAATCAGTGCTGCATCACACCGATCGCGGCACCAGGGTCCCCAGGAGGACGCCATGAGGAACACACAAGGTCCGGGCCCCCGCCGCTTCGGCCGGCCCGGTGGATGGCAGCAGGCGGATGTCCCCGATGCGAGCGATGCGGCCGAATGGTTCGCCGGCCGTCTTCCCGACGACTGGTTCACCGGCCCCGCGACCGTCGAGGTCGACCGCGAGGAGATCGTGGTGGTCGGCGAATTGCCGCCCGTCGAATCCGCCGACTCCGGTTCCGAGGCCGCGATCGACGGACGCATCTCCCGGTTCCGCGAAACGACCCGGGGCGATCGGATGCGCATCGCCGACGAGGCCGAGAGGCGATACGGGCGCAAGGTCGCGTGGGGCGTCAGCCTCGACGGCCACAAAACGTTGTTCACCCACCTCGCCGTTCCGGTGATGACCCGACTGCGCCAACCCGAACGCAAGGTTCTCGACACGCTCGTCGACGCCGGTGTGGCGCGGTCGCGGTCGGACGCCCTGATGTGGACGGTGCGCCTGGCCGGCCAGCACAGCGAACAGTGGCTCGCCGAACTCCGCGACGCCATGGCGAAGGTGGACGAACTCAGGGCCGACGGCCCCCAGATCTAATTCGATTGCGCGGGCATCGGCGGCGTCCTATCGTGAACGTCACCGATGCGCACCGGGCGTGTCAGACAGAGGGGAACGGTCCATTGCTCCTGACGAGGTAGTCACGCGAGTCTTCATACGCACACACCTCGGGAGTCCCCTATGGCCCAGTCATATCTGTCCCTGTCCGACCTCACGTTCACCTGGCCCGACGGCGAGCCGGTCTTCGACGGCCTCGATGCCGTCTTCGGCCCCGGACGCACCGGGGTGGTCGGTCTCAACGGTTCCGGTAAATCCACCCTGCTCCGGCTGATCGCCGGGCGCCTGCACCCCGACCGCGGGTCGGTGACGGCGCAGGGTGAGGTGGCCTACCTGCCGCAGGACATCACGCTCGATCCCACACTGAAGGTCGACCGGATCCTGGGCATCGCCGACCTCCGGGCGGCGTTGCACCGCATCGAGTCCGGCGACGGCACACCAGACGATTTCGATGCCGCGACCGGCCGCTGGGACATCGAGGAGCGGGCGGTCTCGACCCTGCATCGGCTCGGTCTCGAACGCGTGCTCGGGAGCACGTCCGACCTCGATCGCACCGTCGGCACCCTGTCCGGCGGTGAGACCGTACTGCTCGGCCTCACCGCGCAGCTGTTGAAGGAACCGGAGGTGCTGCTCCTCGACGAGCCCACCAACAACCTCGACAGCGCGTCCCGCAGCAAGCTCTACGAGGTGGTGCAACAGTTTCCGGGCACCCTGCTGGTGGTCAGCCACGACCGTGACCTGCTCGATCTCATGAATTCCGTCGCGGAGCTGCGCGGTGGCGACATCCGCATGTTCGGCGGGAACTTCAGTGCCTACCAGGAGATCGTCGAGGCGGAGCAGGAGGCCGCGCGGGCGGCGGTGCGCGATGCCCGCAGCGACGTGCAGAAGCAGAAGCGGGAACTCGTCGAGGCCCGCATCAAGATCGACCGTCGTAAGCGGTACGGGCAGAAGATGTTCGAGAACAAGCGCGAACCGAAGATCGTGATGGGGCTGCGGAAGCGCCAGGCACAGGAATCCGCGGGGAAGCTGCGGAACAACCACATCGCGAAGGTCGACGAGGCGCGGGAGTCGTTGACGGAAGCGGAAAGTGTCCTGCGGGACGACCGCGAAGTGCGCATCGACCTCCCGGCCACGGAGGTGCACTCGGGCCAGGAGGTGGTCTCCGTCCGGGACGTGAGCCTGCTCAGCGGACAGCAGGTGTCGCTGGACGTCGTCGGTCCCGAGCGGATCGCCCTCGTCGGACGCAACGGTGTCGGCAAGACGACCCTGCTCGACGCCGTCGTGGCCGCGGGACCGCGGGTTCCGTTCAAGGCCCTGCCGCAGCGACTCGACGTGTTCGACGAGTCGCTGACGGTCGCCGAGAACGTGGCCGTGGCGGCTCCCCACGCGTCGCAGGAACAGATCCGCGCCCAGCTGGCCCGGTTCCTGTTCCGCGGCAACGATTCCGACGTGCTCGCATCGGCGTTGTCGGGCGGGGAACGGTTGCGGGCGGCACTCGCGACCATCCTGCTGGCCGAACCCGCCCCGCGGCTGCTGCTGATGGACGAGCCGACCAACAATCTCGACCTGCCGAGTCTCGCGCACCTCACCCAGGCGCTCCGCAGCTACCGCGGCGCGTTGATCGTGGTCAGCCACGACCGGCAGTTCCTCCACGACATCGGCGTCACCCGGTGGCTGGAGCTGACCGACGAGGCCCTTCAGGCTTGTGCGCCTTTTCGGTAGCCCCGGCTACCAGAAAGGCGCACGGGCGGAGCCTCGAGCGTGATCGCGTCGAGGCGGGTCTTGATGAAGTCGGCCGACGTGACGGGCCCGAGCCCGGCGACGGTTCCGATCGGCGGTTCCAGAGGTGTGACCTGCGCGTCGTGGTTGAGTTCGTAGAAGTAGATGAGCGACACCAGGTCTTCTTCGGGGGCGTCGGCCTGCGGCGGCAGCACGCGGTGCCGGCCCGACGGCCAGCGCTTGCCGCTCCAGTACTCGAGGAGGTCGCCGATGTTGACGGTGACAGCGTCGGGGTCGTAGGGCGCGTCCTCCCAGCCGCCTTCGTCGGTGTACACCTGGAGTCCGCCTGCGCCGGGTTCCCGGTCCAGGACGGTGACGGTGCCGAAATCGGTGTGCGGCCCGATGCGGAACTGGCCCGGCTCAGGCTCGCCCACCGACGACATCGGCGGGTAGTGGTTGATGTTGCACGTCCACGTCGGGCGGTCCGCGAGCCCGTCGAAGGGGTTGACGGGCAGCGCGAGTGCCGCCGAGAACAGGGCGAGGAGGTCGTCCGAGAGCCGGCGCATCGCCTCGGTGTAGGTGGTGAGAAGGGCGCGCAGTTCCACCACTTCGGTGGGCCACACGTTGGGCTTGAACCACACGTCGTCGACGAGGGGATCCCCGGTGCACGTCTCGGCACCGATGGCGAACGTCTCCTTGAGGTCCGGGGGCGTCTCGGTGCCCTCGGCATAGCCGTTGGCCTCCATCCCGGGCCCGATCCAGCCGCGTTCGCCCACGATCGCCGAGTACCGCGCCTTCACCTCTTCGGGAAGTGCGAAGAACCGGCGCGCGGCGGCCCGTACGTCCGCGGCCAGTTCGCGCGTCACCCCGTGGCCGCGGACGAGGAGGAAACCGGCGCGCTGCAGTCCCTCGTCGACGTCCCGGGCGACGGCCGCTGCGGAGGGTCCGCCCGCCCGCCAGAGTGCGATGTCGACGGTGGCGATCGGGGTCATTCGGCTACTCCAATGTCTTCGTTCCAGAGTTCGGGCTGGTTCGCGATGAATTCGGTCATGAGGTCGATGCAGCGTCGATCGCGCAGGACGGTCACGTCCACGCCGTTCTCGCGGAGCCATTCGTGGCCGCCGGTGAACGTGACGCTCTCCCCCACGACGATCGCGCCGATGTTGAACTGCCGGACCAGACCGCTGCAGTACCAGCACGGTGACAGGGTCGTCACCATGATCGTCGAGCGGTAGTCGCGCTGGCGCCCGGCGGCCCGGAACGCGTCCGTCTCACCGTGGACGGACGGATCGGCGTGCTGGACCCGTCGGTTGCGGCCGCTGCCCAGCAGGGTTCCGTCGCCGGCGAAGAGCGCGGCCCCGATCGGTATCCCGCCCTCGCGTTTGCCGAGTTCGGCTTCGGCGATCGCCACGGTCAGCAGTTCCTCGGGGTCGAGGGCCATCCGCGCAGAGTTCACAGAGATCGACATGCCTCTACCTTGCGTCTCGGACGCCGCGACCACAACGGACACACTGTGGTAACGAACCGGCCTTAACCTGTACAGACTGTCCGCCTCCCGAGGAGGGTTCGACGATGTCGTTGACCGTGCGCGAGTTGCTCCGGAACCAGTTCTTCAGCGCGAACCCGCAGGTTCTGGCCGGGAAGTCGCAGCTCGGCCGCACGGTGCGCTGGGTACATTCCAGTGAAATCTACGAGATCAGCCCGCTGCTGTCCGGGGACGAGTTGCTGCTGACCACCGGGCTGGGTCTGTCCGGTGTGGATCCCGGCACCCGCAGGCACTATCTCCGCGAGGTCGGGGAACGCAATGTGGCGGCCGTGGCAATCGAGTTGGGCCGGACGTTCGACGCCGTTCCGGGCGACATGATCGAGGAGGCGGCCGCCCTGGACCTGCCGCTGATCGCGCTACGGACAGTGGTCCCGTTCATCGAACTCTGCCAGAACGCCAATACGGAGATCATCTCCCGGGAGGTGTCGGCCCTGCGGACCCAGAACGAACTGTCCCGCGTCCTGGAGGCCGAACTGATGGCAGGCAACGGGGTGGCCCGGTTGCTCGAGCGGATCAGCCAGGCGAGCGGCTGCCCGCTGATCGTCACCAGCGGCAGCGGGGCGCTGGTCGCGGCGCACGGCGTGGACGACGACCGCGCGGCCTGGGCAGCAGCCGACGCCGGAACCGTCACGGCCACCATCCATTCGCGGGACGGCGTGTGGGGGACGTTGACGGCCGGGCCGGGTTCCACGATGGACTCGCCCGTGTTGCGTGCGCTACTCGAACGGTCCACGGCGTCGCTCGGGCTTGCACTCACCTACTCGGGCAGCCTCGCGGGACGTCCGCAGCGCGCCGCGGCCGCGCTGGTGTCGGACTTGCTGGACCGCAACGACGTTCGGCAGATCGACCTCACGGTGCGGTCCGCCGCGGCGGGGTTCCATCCCGCGCCGGGCAACCGGGTGGTCGCGGTCGCCATCGATTCGCCGGGCTCGCGCATCGCGACCCGGTTGCTGGATTCGGCCGCCAAACTGCTCGGGCAGCCGTGCCTGCGTGCGGAGGTGCACGCGAGCACGTTCGGCCTGATCGCGGTCCCCGCACCCGTGGTCGACCCGGTGGGGACTGCCGTCGACTGCTTTCAGGAATCGTTGGCGTCCAACATCACCGACGGAGTGACGGTAGTGGTCGGCGATCCGTGCGACTTCGCTCCCGGAGACGTCGGCACCGCGCTGCACACCGCCCGCTCGGGACTGCGCCTCGCGATGTCTGCCCGGCGGTCGTGGCTGTCGGGGCGGGTAGTGACGACGACGCGGGAACTCGCCCCGGAACTCGCGCTCGATCGGCTACCTCCCGACGTCAGGGAGCGGATGGTCGCGACAACCATTGCGCCGCTGGTGGAGTGGGATCGAACCCATTCGAGCGACCTGGTCCGTACCCTGGAGGTGCACCTTCGGCACGGGTGCAGCGCCACCAGTTCTGCGTCGGCGCTGCATCTCGGCCGGCAATCGCTGTACCAGCGACTCGAGCGGATCCGGGCCCTCCTCGGATACGACCCGGGTTCGCCGTCGATGTACGGTTCGCTGCTACTTGCCCTGTGCGCCAACAGGTTGGCCGCGTGAGATCTTCGCACCGTTGATCGCGAGGTAGAGCGCTCCGGCCAGCACGAAGCCGACGAAGAACGTGATGTCGCCGAGTTCGGGTACCGCGCGCACCACGTAGCCGACGAACTTCTCCTGATTGGAGAACAACAGAACAGAGCCGACGAGGGCGATCACGAACGCGGTCAGACCACCCCAGTTGCTGTACTCGCGGTTGTACAGGAGGGTGTCGATCCGCTGTCCGCGGCGCAGATACTGGTCGGCGAACATGATGCCCAGCCACGGTCCGATCCAGTAGGCGACGATGAGCAGGAAGGCCTCGTAGCTCGCGGCGGCGTCGGCGAGCGCCCACCACGCCACGAGGAATCCGACGACTCCGAACATCATGGTGACCACCGCCCGCTGCGTCTTCAGCGGCAACCTCAGCCCGATGGTCACGAAGGCCATCGACCCGGAATACACGTTGAGGGCATTGGCGGCGACCGCCCCGAGTGCAATGGCGAGCAATGTCAGATTCGCCAGTGCCGAGGGCAGATTCGCGGTGAACGCGTCGGTCGGGTTGTCGGAGGACGGTGCGCCGATCGTCACGGAGGCGGCGCCGACGACCGACAGTGCGACACACGAGACGAACAGCCCGGCCGAGGCGAACAGCCCGGTGCGGACCCTCGACACGGTGGCCGGCAGATACCGGGTGTAGTCGGCGGCGTACGGCGTCCACCCGGCCGCGTAGCCGAACGCCGTTCCGACGGTAAGGAGGAACCCGCCCATTCCGCCGACACCACCCTCGACCGCGGGCGCGCCCGGGTTCGACTTCGCGAGCACCACCACTGCGGTGATCGCGAAGATCACGGCCAGCACAGGGAACGCGTAACGCTCGAACGCCTGGACCAGGTTGTGCCCGAAGAACGCGAACACGGTCTGGACGACGACGATCACGAGCAGTGAGGGCAGGGGCGCCAGACCGGTCAGCGTGTTGAGTGCGAACGCGCCGCTGACGCTGTTGGTGGCGAACCAGCCGACGCCGCACATGATCGACATGAACGCCGACGGAAGGGCGTTGCCCCAATACCCGAAGCCGAGGCGTCCGAGCACCATCTGCGGAACGCCGTGCAGGGGACCGCGCGCGGACAGGACGTAATGCGCGGCAGCCCCGAGACCCGTCCCGAGGACGAGCCCGAGCGTCGCCTGCCAGAACGTCATCCCGAACACCGACACGGACAGGATGCCGATGAAGATCGTGGCGAACTCGAGGTTCGGCGACATCCACGTCCAGAAGAGTTGGCGTGGAGTTCCGTGGCGGACCTCGTGCGGAATGAACTCGTTTCCGCCCGGTTCGACGGCCAGGACGCGGTCGCCGTACTCGCGTTCGGCAGCGGTCGCATCGCTGGTGGTGCCCTCGGTAATTGCCATAGAAGCACTGTGTTCGCCCAGGCCGGCGCCGACAACCGACAATGTGTCCGTCAAACGTGCGCTCGGGGCGGACAGATCGACGGGACGCAGTCGCCCCGGGTCTTGCGTTGGAGTGCACTCCAGGTCGTACCGTTCAGTCATGGCCACCCAGTTGGAGCAGTCGCCCGGAGCGTTCGCGAGCATCTCGGAGGTCTCGGCGATCACGGGCCTCACGCAGGACACCCTTCGCTGGTATGAGCGCGAGGGGATGATTCCCAGGATCGCGCGGGGTTCGGACCGTCGTCGCCGCTACAGCGAGCGGGACGTGCGGCTCATCGAACTGCTGGTGAAACTGCGGACCACGGGCATGCCGACCAGTGACATGCAGCGTTTCGCGGTGCTGCTGACCGGGGGCGCCGAGACCCACGAGCGGCGGTTGTCGCTACTGCTCGAGCACCGCGAACGCATCCTCGCCCAGCAGGCGAGGCTCGACGACGCCCTGGCCGCCCTCGACACCAAGGTCGATCACTACCGGGCCCTCATCGCAGGGACCGACGAAGACCGTGCCCGACAACGACGAGGAGAAGCATGACCGACATCGGTACGACAACCCTGGGTGACGCGCTCACCGTCTCCGACATGGGTTTCGGAGGAATGGCTCTCACACCCGTCTACGGCGGGGTGGAACCGGGGAAGGCGCTCGCGACACTGCATCACGCGGTGGATCTCGGAGTGAGTTTCCTCGACACCGCCGACGTGTACGGGGCCGGGGACAACGAGCGGTTGATCGCGCAGTTGCTGAGGGATCGGCGCGAGGAAGTCACGCTGGCAACCAAGTTCGGGATTGTGGGGGATCCGAGGAAGCGGAGCGAGGGCGGCGCCTCGACCCGCGGCGACCGCGCCTACGTTCACGAGGCGGTGGACGCCAGCCTGCGCCGGCTCGGTATCGACACGATCGATCTCTACTACCTGCACCGCCCCGACCCGTCGGTTCCGATCGAGGAGACCGTCGGTGCGATGGCCGAACTGGTGGCGGCGGGCAAGGTGCGGCATCTCGGACTGTCGGAGGTGACGGCCGGGGAGCTGGCGTCCGCGCACGCGGTGCATCCCATCACGGCAGTCCAGTCGGAATGGAGCATCTGGAGCCGCGACGTCGAGGCGCGGATCGTGCCGGCGGCGGCCGCACTGGGTGTCGGGTTCGTCCCTTACTCGCCGCTCGGCCGGGGTTTCCTCACCGGGACCGTCACCGGCGTCGAGACCCTGGCGCCCAACGACTTCCGCCGGACCCTCCCCCGGTTCGCGGCGGGCACGCTGCAGCGGAACCTCGGCGTGGTGGACGCGGTGAATTCGGTCGCAGGCGACCTGGGTGCCACGCCCGCACAGGTTGCGCTGGCGTGGCTCTACGCGCAGGGCCGCGCGTTCGGACTTCCGGTCGTGCCCATCCCCGGAACCCGCAGTGCGGAACGGGTGACGGAGAACGCCGGTGCTCTCGGTATCGAACTCGATGCGGCGCAGCTGGCGGTGCTGAATTCGGCCAGGGACCACGTGGAGGGTGCGCGTTCGGAGGATCTGCAGTGGGTGTCGGAGGGCCGCGACTTCTGAGTGATGCAGACTGGGCGGGTGCAGCACGCTACCAATCCCGTCGACGGTGTCCGGATCGCGTACAAGACCGTCGGCGAGGGAGAGCCGCTCGTTCTCCTTCACGGCACGGCGCTCTCCCACGCGATCTGGCGCGGATTCGGTTACGTCGCCGCGCTGCGTGATCGGTACCGGCTGATCCTGGTCGATCTGCGGGGCCACGGGCGCAGCGACAAGCCGCACGACGAGGATGCGTACGCGATGGAGCTGGTCAGCGGCGACGTGCTGGCGGTCCTCGACCACCTGGATCTTCCGAGCGCGCACGTGCTGGGGTATTCGCTCGGCGGCCGGGTCGCGCTGGCCTTGGCAGTCGGGGCGCCCGACCGGCTGGAGAGCCTGATCGTCGGCGGCGGCAGCAGCCGACCGCAGGCCGGCGCATTCGACCGCCTGTTCTTCCCGGGCTGCATCGACGTCCTCGAGCGGGACGGCATGGATGCGTTCCTGGGGCAGTGGAATGCCCGGCGCGCGTGGCCGATCGACGCCGGCACCCGGGCGGCGTTCATGGCGAACGACGCGAAGGCGCTGGCCGCGTACATGCGGCGTTCCGGTGTGGAGCCGGGCGTGGAAGACGACGTCCTGCGTGGGATCGCCGTCCCCACCCTGTTGTTCGTCGGTTCGAACGACGCCGAGCGGATCGGCGACACCCAGCGGGTGGCGGCACTGGTTCCCGGTGCGTCGCTGACGGTCCTGCCCGGGTTCGACCACTCGACGGCGGTGGCCGCGAGCACCGAGGTGCTCGCGGCCGTCGAGCCGTTTCTCGCCTCGGTGTGACCACTACATCCATTCGACCAGCTGGATGATCACCCCGTTGGGGTCGCTCATCTGGAAGTAGCGTTCGCCCCAGGGCTCGGTTTCGATGGGCGTCACGATCGGGACGCCCTCCGCCTGCAGTCGGTCGTATTCGCCGTCGATACCGTCGACGACGAGCGCGATCAGCAACCCCTGGCCGGCGTCACCGGCGATCCGCGCGGGCTTGAAGGTCTCCAGTCCGGTCTTCAGGAAGACCAGATTGAAGCCGACGTCCGCGCGCTTCAGTGACACGAAGCCCTCGGCGGCCATCTCCTCGACGAAGCCCAGGTGGGACTTGGCGAACTCGGCCGACGCACTGGGGTCTGCGACGTTCAGCGACAGTGCGCTCGCGGTGACCTTCACGGTGGTGTCCTTTCGTTGACGACACCCCACTAACGTACGCCGTACGACATTCGTTCCCGGGGCCACGCATCACATCGCCAGCAGGCCCTTCGCGATGTGCGTCACCTGGATCTCGTTGCTGCCGGCGTAGATCATCAGCGACTTCGCGTCGCGCGCGAGTTGCTCGACCCGGTACTCCGCCATGTAGCCGTTGCCGCCGAACAACTGCACCGCCTCCATCGCCACCTCGGTGGCCGCCCGCGAGGAATAGAGCTTCATCGCCGACGCCTCCGCGAGGCTCACCTGATCCCCCGCCGCGGTGCGCTCGATGGCATTGAAGACCATGTTCTGCACGTTGATGCGGGCGATCTCCATCTCGGCGAGCTTGAGTTGAATGAGCTGGAACTGGGCGATCTCCTTGCCCCACAGCGTGCGGGACCTGGCGTAGTCGACGCACAGCCGGTGACACTCGTTGATGATGCCGAGCGACAGCGACGCGATGCCGATCCGTTCGGCCGCGAAGCTCTCCTTCGCACTGGACTTGCCGTCGGACTTGCCGCCGTCCTCCGTCTCGCCGAGCAGACGGTCACGGGTGAGGCGCACGTTGTCGAAGAACAGTTCTCCGGTGGGTGAGGAGTTCATGCCCATCTTCTTGAACGGCGCACCCTGGGTGAGCCCCTCCATGCCCGCGTCGAGGACGAAGGCGAGAACCTTCCGGTCGCGGCGGTCGACGGACGAGTCTCCCTCGTCGAGCTTCGCGTAGACGATGATGACGTCGGCGTAGGGACCGTTGGTGATGAACGTCTTCTGCCCGTTGAGGATGTAGTCGTCGCCGTCGCGGCGCACGTACGACTTCATACCGCCGAACGCGTCCGAGCCGGAGTCGGGCTCGGTGATGGCCCAGGCTCCGACCTTCTCGAACGTGACCAGTCCGGGTAGCCAGCGCTCCTTCTGCGCCAGCGTCCCGCGACTGCGGATGGTGCCCGCCGCCAGCCCGAGACTCACCCCGAGCGAGGCGACGAGCCCGAGGCTGACGCCGGCCAACTCGGCGTTCATGATGACGCCCATGCTGCCCGCACCGCCGAGGCCGCCGGACTTCTCTTCCTTCGCGCCGGACACGGCCCCACTGCGCTCGCGGTCCAGGGACTTCGTCAGCGCGTCACGGGCCATCTCGTCCAGGCCGAAGGTGGCGAAGAGTTTGCGGATGATGTCGAACGGAGGCAGCTCGCCGGTCTCCAACTTGTCGACGTGCGGTCGAATCTCCTTGTCGATGAAACCGCGGATCGCGTCGCGGAACATCAGGTCGGTATCTGACCACTCATACATGCCGGGCACTCCAGTCGCTGAGAGACAAACGGTTGCCGCAAATATAGAACACGTTCCTATTCTTGGACAGGTGTGCCGGTTAGAGCGAGCCGCCTTTCGGTTCGCCGATACCGAGCCACTTCGACCTCAGCCGGTCGAGGGTGCCGTCCGCGGCCAGGGTGCGCTGCGCCGACTCGATGCGTTCACGCAGCGCGTGATCACCCGTGCGGACGGCAACGGCGATCTCCTCACGCGAGATTCCCCGTTCGACCACCTCCACGTGCGAGCGGTCCCGGGCGAGCCAGGTGAGGACCGGCGCGAGTTTCATGACGGCATCGCACCCGCCCGAGGACAGGTCGTCGAGGGCCTGCCCGATCCGGTCGTAGGCGTACACCCGGATCGCGCCCGCGCGGCCCTCCGCGACCAGCCTCTCCACGATCGGCTGACTGGTGTTGCCGTGCTGGACACCGACGGTCAGACCGCCGAGGTCGTCCACCCCGCGCACTCCCGGATGCCGCGACGTGTCGACGGCGAGGGACTGACCCGACACGAGGTACGGAGCGCAGAAATCCGCGCGCGTCCTCCGCTGCGGGGTCACGGTGGTTCCCGAGGCGATGCAGTCGAATTCACCGTCCGCCAGCGCATCGAAGATGCCGTTGAAGTCGGTGCCCCGGTACGGGACGAGCGCCCATTCGACGCCGAGCACCTGCGCGACCGCCCGCGTGAACTCGACATCGAAACCCGCCGGAGCCCCACCGTCCCGGAACTCGAACGGCGGGTCGGGCAACGCCGAACCCACCCGCAGTACCCGCGCTGCCGCCGTCATGCCATCCCTCTCCGCCGTGACGAGTACCTACGAGCCGATCAGCCCCAACCGCTGTGCCAGCCAAGGCAATTCCTTCTCCAGTCCCGCAGACCACACCGCGAAGCTGTGCCCGCCCGGCACTTCCACGTACTGCACGTCCATGCCCGCGTCCTTCGCGGCCTGATAGACCTTCTGGGCCCCCGGCTTGTAGGCGTCGTCGTCGCTGCCGACCACGAAGACCCCGGCCGTATCCGGGTACTGCTTCGACGCCATCAGATCGAGTGGGTTGACGCGTTTGAACGCCGCCTCGTCACCGCCGAATCCGTCGTCGAGGGTGCGCTGATGGTCACCGAGCGTGGGTTCTTCCTGACCCGAGATGTCGAGGAACGTCGGGTACACGTCGGGATAGTTGGTGGCCATCTGCAGCGAACAGGTGCCGCCGTAGGAGAGGCCGCCGATCGCCCACGCCTTGGGGTCCGGGTCGACCTGCAGGTTCGACTTCACCCAGGACGGAACGTCCTTCGCCAGATACGTGGCCACATTGCCCAGCTTCGAATCGACACACAGGGGGTTCGCGATCTGCGAGCCGGTGCCGTCCGCCACCACCACGATCGGGGCCAGTCCCCCGTGTTTCGCGGCGAACTCGTTCATCGTGGTGGCGAGCTTGCCACCGGCGAACCAGTCCTCCGGCGAACCGGGTTGACCGGCCAGCATCACGAGCACCGGCAGCAGGGGGCGCGGGTTGGCGAAGTAGGCGGGCGGGAGGTAGATCTCGGCGTCGCGGGCGGCGAACCCCGACGCCGTTCCGGGAACGGCAGCCGTCAGGACCCGCCCCTCGCTCGGCATTCCGGGCGGGGCGGTCCACGACGCGTCGAGAGGCGTTCCCGTCACCACGTTCTCGGCGGCGCTGCCGAGGTCGTTCATCTGAACCCGGTCGAACGGCTCCGCCCCGAATGCCGTGCCCACCGTGGGATAGGCGTCGAACACCAGGTTGATCTGCGTCGCGGACGCGAGAATCACGGCGAGCACCGCGAGAACCGACACGGCGGCGGCTTTCACCGTCCGGCCGGCGCGGATCCTCGGCACGAGCAGGACGATCGCGAAGAGCCCCAGACCGATCCACACGTAGATGGAAATCTCGATGGGGTCGGGGAACGGCCTGAGCACCTTCTCGACCATCACGTAGAGAACGACGGTGACGACCACCGACACGGCCAGGCAGATCGGAATCGCCTTCCTGGGGTACCAGGGTGCGCGGGCAGCGAGCAGCCACACGCCGCCGAGCACACCGATCACCGTGAGGATCCAGGGCAGAGGCCCTGAGATCACGCTGAGGTCGCTGAGCCATTCCACGTCACGAAGCCTAGAGCGCGAACCCGCGCTGCGTCGGCGACTCGGAGCGACCGGTAAAATTGCGGGGGTGACATTCATCAAGGTGTGCGGTCTGCGAGACGAGGCCTCCGTCGATCTGGTCGTGCGCCTCGGCGTCGACGCCGTGGGTTTCGTGTTCGCCGACAGCGTCCGCCGGATCTCCCCCGAGGACGCCGCACCGCTGGTCCGCCGGGTCACCGGTCACACGGTCGCGGTGGGTGTGTTCAAGGGGAGTCCCGTGGCGGAGGTGATCGACGTCGCCGCCGCGGCAGGTCTCGGAACCGTTCAGGTGCACGACCTGAAGTCCGCCGACGACGTGGCCCGGTTGCGGGAGGCGGGGCTCGGCGTGATCCGTGCCGTGGTCGCCGGTGACACGTCGGGCGATTTCGGCGCCGACCGCATCCTCGTCGACGGAGCGACCGCCGGGGCAGGCGTGCCCTGGGACTGGGCGAACCAGAGCCGACCCGACGGCGAGTGGATCCTCGCCGGCGGACTTCATCCAGGCAACGTGCGGGCCGCCGTCGACGCGACCGGCGCGTGGGGTGTCGACGTGTCGAGCGGCGTCGAATCCTCGCGTGGTGTGAAGGATCCGGCGCTGATCGAGCAGTTCGTCGCCGCCGTCCGATCCGGCGACTGAGTCAGCCCGGCATCCCGGCGACGGAATCTTCGACGTCCCACGACGCGAGCACCGTCCGGATACCCACGACCAGCGCGAGCGGCTGGTCGATCATCACGTGGTGCCCGGCGTCGGGGATCTCGACCACCACAGCGGTGGGCCCGAATCGGCGGCGCATGCCGTCCATCATGGCGTCGGTGACGATGCCGTTCTCGGCGCGGAAGTAGGCGATGCGGCAGTGTGGGTCGGATCCGCCCAGGTGATCGCTGCTGTGGCGCGCGAAGAACGTGGAGTCGAACTTCCACGACCAGCCGCCGTCCACCTCTTCCATCGAGTTCTCTGCCACGTGCCGCAGGACCGCGGGCACCGCGGTGTCCTGCGGCGGGACGAACCGGAACCGCTCGAGCGCCTCGGTCCTGGACGGGTAGACCTTCTTCGGACCGAAGGCACGCTGCTTCCGCGCTTCTTCCTCCTCCGGGGTGCGGGCGAGGACGGGCGAATCGATCAGCTGGACACCCGCCAGATCCTCGCCGAACAGTTGCGCGGCCACGTAGGACACCATGCCGCCCATGCTGTGCCCGACGAACACCGGCGCCCCCGAGATACCCGCCGGCTTCGCCACGGCCAGGGCTTCTTCCGCCCACTGCTCCAGGCCGTACTCCGCGCGCCGGTCGCTGTCGCCGTGCCCCGTCAGGTCGAGTGCGACGACGCGACGGTCCGTGGCCAGCATGGGTGCCACATGGTCCCACCACCGGCTGTGGGCGGCGCCGCCGTGAACGAGCACGATTCCCGGCGATCCCGACGGCCCCCACGCACGGTAGTGGACCTGTGCACCGGCGACGTCGACCCGGCCGGTGTCGACCGGCGACGCCAACGCCGTGGTGAACCAGCGGGGCGCGTCCGTCTGCACGTTGCTCATTCACCGAACATACCGACCGCGTGTGGCCGTCCCCGACCGCCCTACAGAAGGTCGAGCATGGCCGTGACCGCGCGTTCGACCACCGGGAACCTGTCCGGGGCCAGATCGTGGCGGGCCCCCTCTAGTTCGACGAGCGTCGTCGGTGCGGGGATCAGTTCGAGTGCCGACCGCATTTCGCCGGTGGTCGCGAACGGGTCTTTCGAACCGTGCACCACCACGGACGGGGTGCGGAGACCGGGCAGGTGCTCGGTGCGGAGCTTCTCCGGCTTGGCCGGCGGATGCAGCGGGTACGACAGCAACAACAGGGCGTCGACGAGACCCGGTCGCTCCGAAGCGAGCATGGACGCCTGCCGCCCGCCGTACGAGTGCCCGCCGGCCCACACCGGCGCCGACACCAGCTCCCGCATCACGACCACCGCGGCCGCGATGCCGTCCCGGTCCTCCGCCGCCGTCGACGGATGCGGCGGACCCGACGCGCGGCGCTGACGGAACGGGAGATCGAACCGCAGGACGACGACCCCGCGCTCCACGAACCCGTCGGTCACTGCACGCAACAGCTTTGTGTCGCAGTCACTTCCCGCTCCATGAGTCAGGACCAGCCCCGCCACCCCGTCACCCGCGGGGCGGTGGAGATGTCCGCGCACACCGTCACGTTCCAGCAACTCGCTCATGCGGTTCACGGTAGTGGAATGTCGGGCTACTCCGGCGCGAGCAACTCCGCCAGTTCTTCGCACAGCTGGTCCGCGAGTTCGTTGGCGCGTGGCACGACACCCATGCTCCAGTACCCGTGCAGCATGCCCGGGGAGATCCGCAGTCGAACCGGCACGCCGGCGGCCTCCAGCGCAGCGGCGTAGGCGGGGGCGTGATCTCGGAGCGGATCACATTCGGCCCCGCACACGATGGCGGGTGCCACCCCCGTCAGGTCACCCTCGATCGGCGAGACACGGGGGTCGAGGGCCAGGCTGCGATCTTCGAGGTAGCCGGCCCCCATGTCCTCATCCGCAGGCACCCTGAGGAAATACCCTTCGGCGAGTTCGTCCATCGACGGGTAACGCTTCGCGAGATGCACCGGCACGTACAGCAGCAGCTGTGCCCGCAGAGGAAGTCCCGCGTCGCGGGCCGCCAAGGCCACCGACGCCGCGAGATTGGCGCCCGCGCTGTCTCCGGCGACGGCGACTCGGGACGCGTCGCCGCCCAGCTGATCGATGGTGTCGTGGATCCAGTGGAGCGAAGCCAGGCAGTCGTCGTAGCCGGCAGGGAACGGGTGTTCCGGCGCGAGCCGGTAGTCGACGGCGACGACGACGGAGCCGGTGCGAGCGCAGACGCGTCGAGCATGCGACTCGTGTGAGTCGAGGCCGCCCATCACCCAGCCGCCGCCGTGCAGGTACAGGACGGTCGACCGAGTCGGCTCCTCCGTGTCGGGCCGGTAGATCCGGGCGGGGATGCCACCGGCCGGGCCCGGGATGGTGACGTTCTCGACTTCCCGCACCTCGAGCAGTTCCGGCTCGAAGTAGAGGGCACGCATCTCCTCGATGCGCTTGCGTGCGCCTTCGATCGTCGTCTGGGGACCTGCGGCGGCGTCCCAGTCGTTCAGCTTGTCCAGCAGTACGGACATGTCGGGGTCGAGCTTCATGATTCTCCTCGTGATGGGGAACCGCACCGAGGCGGTTCGCGGATCGATTACTTCTTGCCCAGTTCGGTGATCGCGACGCTGCGCGTCTCCGGAGCGGTCACCGCCGAGAGACCGGCCACCAGCAGGCAGACGGAGCCGAAAGCCGCCACCGGTATCCACCCGTGCGTGCCGGTTCCGAGCAGCGCATAGCCGATGCTCGGGGCGAAGCCCGCGAAGGCGAACCCGATCTGTGTCGAGATGGCGATGCCGGAGAACCGCACTCGGGTATCGAACATTTCCGCGAAGAACGTCGGACCGACACCACTGACACCGGATGCGGCGGCACCGAAGAAGGCCGACACCGCGAAGATCAGGGGAACGGAACCGATGCTCATCGCCTCGAAGTAGAAGAAGAACGCGGCGATGGCACCGACGATTCCGGCGAGATATACGGGCCGCCGGCCGATCTTGTCTCCCAGCATCGCCCAGAGCGGAATGGCGAACAGCTGCATGATGTTTGCGATGACGCCCGCCCACAGCAGGGTCTGGCGTTCGAGCCCGGCCTCACCGGTGCCGTATGCGAGCGCGAAGACCGTCATGATGGTGCCCGACACGGCGAAGAGCGAGCAGGCGATCACCCGGACCATCTGCAGCCGATAGTTCTCGAACAGTTCGACGACGGGGATCTCGACCAGATCGTTGTCGCGTTCCGCCTCCCGGAATACCGGAGTCTCCTCCATCGTCCGGCGGACGAACAGCGCGACGATCGTCAGGATTCCGCTGACGAGGAACGGGATTCGCCAACCCCAGGCCATCAGCATGTCCTCGGGCAGCGCGGCGACGGGGATGAACACGAGGGTCGCGATGAGCTGCCCCGCCTGGGTGCCGCTCATCGTGAAGCTGGTGTAGAACGCCCTGGAACCCTCCGGCGAATGCTCGAGGGTCAGCGAATTGGCGCCACTCTGCTCGCCCGCCGCCGAGGCACCCTGCATGAGTCGCAGGACCACCAGCAGGATCGGCGCCGCGATCCCGATGCTCCCGAAGCCCGGCAGGCATCCGATGAGGAACGTCGAGACTCCCATCAGGACCAGCGTGAAGACGAGCACACGCTTGCGTCCGATGCGGTCGCCGTAGTGTCCGAGCGCGACGGCCCCGATCGGGCGGGCGATGTATCCGACGCCGAATGTCGCCAGTGCCGCCAACGTGCCGGTCGCCGGACTCTCCGACGGGAAGAAGACCGTCGGGAAGATCAGGGCGGCCGCCGACCCGTAGATGAAGAAGTCGTAGTACTCGACGAGGCTGCCGAGGAAACTTGCGAAAGCCGCCTTGCGGGGCTGACGCGCGGGCACGCTCGCCGGGGTGTCGACAGGCTGCTGCGCGTTCGGAGGCGCAGCAGAACCAGCTCGTACGCTCATGGGAGGACCTTTCGGACCGGAGTGAAGGTGATGACGTGCCGCGGATCACACCACCGCTGCGCCGACGACTCTGCCAAACGCCTTCATCACAGTCCAAGATCAACTTGGCATACTTTCGATAAGAACTACTTATCGAACTCGTCGATCGTCGGCATGATCTCCGCCGCGAGCGCGAGGACGGTCTCGAGCAGCGGCGTCCGGGGCCTGTCCGCCCACGCCAGCGCACCGCGGATTCGGTGGCGTCCGCCGTCCGTGGGCACGACGACGGCGTCGACGGCTCCGGCGCGATGGGAACTGACAGGAATGAGCGAGACCCCCACACCCGCCGCCACCAGCGCGGTCAGCGTCGTTCCGTCGGACGTTTCCTGCGCGATTTCCGGCGTGAACCCCGCTTCGTGGCATGCAGCCAGCACGTCCAGACGCAGAGTCGATCCCGACGCCGCGGGGTTGGTGACGAACGGATCGTCGCGCAGTTCGGACAGCGAGATCTCCGAGCGTTTCGCCAGTGGGTGGTCGGCGTAGAGCAGCGCACCCAGAGGCTCGACCGAGATCAGTCTCGTCGCAATTTCGGGATGCGACAGCGCCGCCGAGACGAAACCGAGATCGAGCTTGCCGGAATAGATGTCGTCGAGGATCAGCCCGCTCGGTCTCGCCCCGTCGAGAACCAACTCGAGTTTCGGATATCTCTTGCGCGCGGTCCGGGCGAACAGAGGCAGCTTCGACTGTCCGTAGGCGCCGCTGAATCCGACACGCACGCGGCCCTCCTCCGCGGGATTGCCCGCGGACGCCGACTGCTCGGCCCAGGCAACGGCTTTCAGCGCGGCCCGGCACGGCTCGAGAAATTGCTCTCCCGCGGCAGTCAGCCGGATCGGTCTCGTGCCCCGGTCGAACAGCTTCACTCCGAGATGCCTCTCCAGCTGCTGGATCTGCTGGCTGACCGCGGGCTGGGCTATGCGCAACGACTCGGCTGCCCGGCCGTAGTTCGACACCTCGGCTACGGCGAGGAACGCGCGCATCCAGCGGATCTCCATGCTCGCACCCTAATGTCGTGCCGAAATTCGACGGTTGATTGCGATTGGCTCTCGGTCTGTTTGCCGGGTTTCGGCGCGGGGTACTTTAACAACACAACCGCTGGGAGTAACCATATGGACACCATGACTGTCATCTGGATCATCGTCGCGATCGTCGTCGTTCTCGCCCTGATCGCGCTGGCCGTTGCGGCATCACGCAAGCGGAACGAGCGCAACCGTCATCAGGCCGACAGCATCCGCGCGAAGGCGCAGGAGCAGACGTCCGTCGTCGAGAAGCGCGAGGCCATCGCGGAGGAAACTGCGGCCAACGCCAGAAGGGCCCAAGCCGAAGCGGAGGCCAAGGCGGCAGAGGCCAAGAGACTGCAGGTCGATGCGCAGACGCACCAGAACACGGCGACCACGTCTCGTGACGACCTGAAGCACGAGTGGCAGCGAGCCGACGAGCTCGATCCCGACGTCAAGACGACGGACACTCCGCCGAACGACGCCAGGGCCACCGACGCCCGAACCACCGGAACGGGGCCGACGAACGCTCGGGCCACCGATGCGCGAACCACGGGTACAGGGCCTGCCAACGGTCGGCCCAACGGCACGGACTCCACGAATACCCATGGAGCACACGCGAAGCCGACCGACACGTCGTCGACATAGCGTTCGAGTTCGTCACGTGCACCGGCGCGGCGCCGGTGCCCACACGGGAGGTCGGAAATGCGTATCGGACGACTCGTGACGCTCATCGTGATCATCTGGCTGATCATCGGCGCCGTTGCCGTGTGGCAGCGCGGTTACTTCAAGGACGCGACGGCCGATTGCGCCAGCGCCGGAACGATCGCGGTCACCGTGATCGCGGGCCCACTCAACTACGCGG
Source organism: Rhodococcus sp. LB1 (assembly GCF_001583455.1). Lineage (NCBI taxonomy): Bacteria > Bacillati > Actinomycetota > Actinomycetes > Mycobacteriales > Nocardiaceae > Rhodococcus > Rhodococcus sp. LB1. Next base: position 27,715 of record NZ_LTCZ01000054.1, read on the forward strand.
GTGTGAACCCGAAGATCGATTGTGAAGTGCCGCAACCGAGTCAGTAGTTCCAAGCCGTCAACCGAAAGAGGGAAGACCGTGATCGTTCTCGGAATCATCCTGCTCGTCATCGGCCTCGTCGCGGGGATCTCGATCCTCACGACGATCGGAATCATCCTCCTCGTCATCGGCCTCGTGCTACTGCTGCTGGGCACGACGGGCCGCGCGGTCGGCGGGCGGAAGTACTGGTATTGACGCCGGCGCTCATCCGCCGGACATGCTCAACCATTGACATTATCAATGATTGATAGATAGGTTCCTTTCGGGTATGCACCCGTGCGTTGCACGTGTGCCGACGAAAGGAACCTTGCATGTCTTCGGTTGCACTGGCACGGAACATCTTCGACGCCGATCACGATGCGTTTCGAGAAACGGTGCGCCGGTTCGCCGAACGTGATGTGGCCCCGCATCTTCGCGACTGGGCCGATGCGGGACAGGTCGACCGGGACGTCTACCGCCAGGCCGGCAAGCTCGGGCTCCTCGGGATCAACGTCGAGGAACGATTCGCCGGCGGCGGAATCGACGACTTCCGTTTCAACGCCATCGTCATCGAAGAGCTCTGCCGCGTCGGGGCCCCCGCCGTGGTGATGGGCCTGGCGGGCATCAACGACCTCGTCACGCCCTACCTCGCCTCGCTGGCGAACGAAGAGCAGAAGCACCGGTTCCTGACGCCCCTGTGCACCGGCGAGAAGATCGGCGCCATCGCCATGACGGAGCCGGGCGCAGGTAGCGACCTGGCCGCGATCTCCACGACCGCCCTCCCCGACGGGGACGATCTGGTCCTCAACGGCACCAAGATCTTCATCAGCAACGGAATGCTCGCCGACTTCGTGATCGTCGTGGCCAAGACGGATCCGGCAGCGGGCAAGAAGGGCGTGAGCCTGCTGGTGGTCGAAGACGGGGCGGCCGGCTTCACCCGCAACGGGCCGCTGCACAAGGTCGGCCTGACCGCCCAGGACACCGCCGAGCTCGTATTCGACGACGTCCGCGTCCCCCGCGAGAACGTCCTGGGCGAACTGAACGACGGCTTCGGCTACCTGCGACACAACCTGCCGCAGGAACGCCTCAGCGTGGCCGTCACGTCCATGGCGTCGATGCGACGCACGTTCGACCAGGCCCTGACGTACAGCTGCGATCGCACGGCGTTCGGCCAGCGAGTGGCCGACTTCCAGGCCAACCGCTTCTACCTCGCGGAACTCGCCACCGAGATCGAGATCGCGCAGTGCTTCACCGACCGCTGCATCCTCGACGCCGCACACGGCACCCTCGACGAGGTGACAGCGGCGATGGCCAAATGGTGGATCACCGAGCTGCAGCAGCGGGTCGTCCAGCGCGCGGTCCAACTGCACGGCGGCTACGGATACATGCGCGAGTACGACGTCGCCCAGGACTACCTCGACTGCCGCGGCGGGCCGATCTACGCCGGCACCACCGAGATCATGAAGGAAATCATCGGGCGCAAGCTCGCCCGGGCCTGACGGGTGCGATTACCACAGAAGCGTTGGCGATCTCTTCCATTGACATCTTCAATGATTAATGTTTAATTGTGATCCGCGCTACACACGCGATCCGCTCTGTTGTCCCACGCTCGGCCAAGGAGTATCGATGACGGTCACCGCCACCGCCGGCACCATGTCGGCCACCCAACGCAAGAAGGAAGTTCGCAGGGTAATCCTGTCGAGCTACCTGGGCAGCACCATCGAGTTCTACGACTTCCTGCTCTACGCCACCGCAGCGTCCCTCGTCTTCGGCCCGGTGTTCTTCGCCGATCTCGACCCTCTGGCCGCGAGCATCGCGTCGATGGGAACGTTCGCCGCCGGCTACGTCGCGCGCCCCCTGGGCGGAATCGTCTTCGGTCACTTCGGGGACACCGTCGGCCGCAAGGCCATGCTGCTGATCTCGATGACCGTCATGGGCATCGCGTCGTTCGCGATCGGGCTCATTCCCCCGCCGGAGATGATCGGCTCCTGGGCCGCGGTGATCCTCGTCCTCCTCCGCGTCTGCCAGGGACTCGCCGTCGGCGGCGAATGGGGTGGCGCAGCGCTGATGTCGCTCGAGCACGCCGAATCCGGCAAACGCGGATTCGCCGCGGCGTTCACCAACGCGGGCGCCCCCACCGGCGCACTGCTCGGCACACTCGCGCTGGCGGCCGTGTCGCTTCTCCCCGACGAGCAGTTCCTGACGTGGGGCTGGCGCATCCCGTTCCTGATCTCGGCGTTCATGCTGGCCCTCGGCCTGTTCATCCGGTCCAAGGTGTCGGAGAGCCCGCTGTTCACGGCGGCGCTGAAGGAATCGGCGAAGAAGGAGACCACCCCGCCCATCGTCACCATCCTGAAGCGGCCCCGCGCGGTCGTCGTGGCGTCGATGAGCTGCATCGCGAGCTTCGGAATGCAGACCGCATTCACCACATTCGCCATCACCTACGCCGTGTCGAGCGGCGCCCCGCGGTCCGACGCGCTGCTGGCGTTCTCCTTCTGCCAGTTCTGCGCGATCTTCCTGGTCCTCGGATCGGCGCGACTGTCCGACCGGATCGGCCGCCGGCCGGTCATGCTCGCGGGACTCGGCGCGATGATCCTCAGCGTCTACCCACTGTTCCTGCTGCTCAGCACGGGAGAGTTCCTGTTCATCGCGCTCGCCTTCGTCGGCTACACCCTCTGCCACTCGGCCACCTACGGGCCGATGGCCGCGTTCATCTCCGAGCAGTTCGGCACCCGGGCGCGCTACACCGGAGCGTCGCTCGGATACCAGCTGGCCACCCTCATCGGCGCGGGATTCACCCCCGTCATCCTGGCGTCGCTGTTCGCGTCGTCCGGCAAGTCGATCCTCCCGGTCGGGTTGTTCATCATCGCACTGTGCGTGGTCAGCGCCGTCTTCCTCGTCGCGACGAAGGAGAGCAAGGACAACGACCTGAGCGCCGAGACCCCGTCGGCCTGACACACCCATCCCGCCACAAGCTCGAGAGTAGTTTCGAAGAGAACGAGGAGTCACCATGGACAACGAAGGCATCGGCTCGTGGCTCGAGCGCCGCATCACCATGACGCCGAAGAACGAGGCGCTCGTCTTCGACGGACGGGCCGTCACGTACGAGGAGATGGCCCTGCGGACCCGCCGACTCGCCCACGGCCTACGCGCCCTCGGCGTCGAGAAGGGTGACTGCGTCGGCTTCTTCGGTTTCAACGACCCGGCGGCGCTCGAGGTGATGTTCGCGGCCGGGCTGCTCGGCGCCACGTATCTCCCGCTCAACGCACGCCTCACCGCCGAGGAAGCGCGCTACGTTCTCGGCGATTCACGCTGCACCACAGTGATCTTCGGCGATCAGCAGGCCGACGTCGCGCAGGAGCTGGCGCAGTCGGACACCCCGGTCACCACCTGGATCGGCCTGGGCGCCTCGTGGTCCACCCACACGTACGAGGGCGTGCGCGCCGGGCGGCCGGACACCCGCATCGACGAGCAGGTGGGCCTCGACGACCTGTCCGTGCTGATGTACTCGTCGGGCACCACCGGTGCGCCGAAGGGCGTCATGCTCAGCCACGGCAACATGCTGTGGAACGCGCTGAACCAGCTTCTCGCCCAGGACATGACGTCGAAGGAACGCACGCTGTCGGTGGCGCCGCTGTTCCACATCGGCGGGATCGGCGGCGCCGTCACACCGACGCTGCTCAACGGCGGCACCGTGGTGCTGCTGCGCAAGTTCGATGCCGGCGTCGTGCTCGACACGATCGAGAAGGAACGCATCACCACGTTCTTCGCGGTCCCCACGATGATCCAGGAACTGTGGCACCACCCCCGGTTCGCGGACGCCGACCTGTCCAGCCTGCGGGCCATCTGCGTTGCGGGGGCTCCCCTGCCCGAAGCGTTGATCTCCCCGTGGCAGGACCGTGACGTCGCGATCACGCAGGCGTACGGCCTGACGGAAACCGCGCCCTCGGTCACCATGCTGTCGAGCGCGGACGTGCGCAGCAAGATCGGGTCCGCCGGCAAGCGGACGTTCTTCACCGACGTCGACGTCGTGCGTCCCGACGGGTCGAGCGCCGAACAGCACGAGATCGGCGAGATCGTCGCCAAGGGCCCGAACGTGATGCTCGGCTACCTGAATCAGCCCGAGGTGACCGCCCGCACGATCGTCGACGGCTGGCTGCACACCGGCGACGCCGGCTACTTCGACGACGAAGGTTTCCTCTTCATCTGCGACCGCTACAAGGACATGTACATCTCCGGCGGCGAGAACGTCTACCCCGCCGAGGTCGAGGCGGCTCTGCTGAGACTGGAGGGCATCCGGGAGGCGGCGGTCATCGGCGTCCCCCACGAGAAGTGGGGCGAGACCGGTATGGCCTTCGTCGTCGCCGCCGACGGCACGACACTCGACGAGGAGACGGTTCGCGCCCGGCTGCGAGAAAAGCTCGCGGGCTTCAAGATTCCCACGTTCATCCAGATCGCGGAGGCACTCCCCCGCACCGCCACCGGCAAGATCCGCAAACCCGACCTGCGGAAGCTTGCCGCTTCGCGGCCTGTGAGTACTTCTTGACCGCGGGCGGTTAACAAGTACTCACGAGCGTGCTTGCATTATGGAATGAAGCACATCGGGATCGTGTTGTTCGACGGCGTCGAGGAGTTGGACGCCGTCGGGCCGTGGGAGGTGCTGTCCGCGTGGACGCGCATGTACCCAGACGACGGATACGCCGTGTCCTGCCTCTCCGCGTCGGGCGGGAGTGTGCAGTGCGCCAAGGGCCTCGTCCTGGGCGCTCATCATTCCCATGCCGACGCGCCGCCCCTCGCCGTGCTGCTCCATCCCGGCGGTCAGGGCACGCGGCCCCAACTGCTAGACGACGCCCATCTCGACTGGGTGCGCCGGCAGCGCGCCGTCGTTCCGTTGATGACCAGCGTGTGCACGGGTTCCCTGGTCTACGCGAAAGCCGGCCTGCTGAAAGGCAGGCCGGCTACGACGCATTGGGCGTCGTTGGCGTTGCTGGCGGAGATCGATCCGACCATCGACGTGCGCCCGGACGATCGGTTCGTCGACGACGGCGCCGTGATCACGTCGGCCGGTGTCTCCGCGGGTATCGACATGGCACTGCACCTCGTCGCCCGCTTCGCCGGAGCGGAGCGGGCGCGCGAGGTGCGCCGCTATATCCAGTACGACCCTCGCCCCCTGTGAGTACTACAAGTACTCACGGGCGCGTCAGCGCACCACGGAGAGCGACACGCGGCTGGGGTGCCGCTCCCCCGTGTGCACGGTCTGGTGGGCGACCACGAATTCCGATGATTCGTACGCAGATTCGCCGGTGTTCAGGTTGCGGTCCCAGCGGGGATGGTTGCTGGACGTCACGTGGACCCGGATCCGCTCACCCGGCTGGAAGGTGACGGCCGTGGACCACAGGTCGATCGCGTACTCGTACACCTCCCCGGGCACGAGCAGGCTCGGTTCGGCGGATGTATACGTCCCGGGGGTCCGGTAGGAGTCGCGGTAGCGGGCCCGGACCATGCCGTCGGTGAGGGTGATCGACGTGCCGTCCGCGGTCACCCGGCACAGTCGCACGACGAAATCGGTGTCGACCGCACTGGACGACGCGAACAGCGTCGCGGACACCCGGCCGATCACCGTCAACGGCTCGGTGAGTGCCTCACCGGTGAACACGAGGACGTCGTCGCGGGATTCGACGCGGCTCTGTTCCAGTGCGCCGGGCGCGAACGTTCCCGGCATCATCGTCGCCCCACCGACCGTCGGCACCGGATCCGCCGGGTCGTAGTCGTAGTTGACGCACCCGTCGGCCCCCTCCGCTTCCGCGACGAGGGTTCCGCCGGGAGCCAGGAAGAGTTCGGCCGTCCGCGCGGGTTCCGGGAAGCGGTCGTACGTCCGCCACCGGTTTTCCCCCATCACGAAGATCCGGACGCGGGGCATGTCGGGTTCCTCGTCGCCGAGCACCGACGCGTACCACTGCGCATGAACCGACGACAGGTCCTGCCCCGAGTCGAGCACCGCCTGGTTGGCGGGACTGCCGAACACTACCGAGCCACCGAGCCCGGAGAAGTTGGTGTGACTCCACGGGCCCACGATCAGGTACGGCGCGGGGGCCGCACCGGAATCACTGTGCGCCAGTTGGCCGAAGTACTGGTCGAGGGTGCTGTTCACGAAAATGTCGTACCACCCCCCGATGTGCAGAGAGGGGAGGCCGACGGCCCGGTCGCTCGCGCTGTCCCACAGGTCGCGGGTGGGGTGATCGATCGGGAATCCCAGCGATTCGACGATCGGCGACGCGAAGAACGCCGGAGCATCGGCCGCCATGTCGCGGACGGGCAGGATGTCCAGGAACGTGTCCTCGGACATCGCCCGATCGATCCGCGCCCACGACTCCCACTCGCGTTCCGCGCGGACGGGATCGGTCCGGGACAGTTTCGCGATCTCGGCCGGTCCGGCCGAGTAGTGCCCCCACCCGAGCCGGGCACCGAATTCCACCGCGCCGCCGCGCACGAGTCCACCGGACCGCGCATTGCCGCCTGCGGAGATGCCCGGGGCGATGCCGCGCAGGGCCGGCGGCTTCTCCTGGGCTGCACGCCACTGGGTTTCGGCGAAGTACGACCGTCCCCACATGCCCACGGCGCCGGTCGAGTACGGCAGTTCGGCGGCCCACTGCACCGTGTCGTAACCGTCCGGACCTTCGTTCTCGGACGGCACGAAGTCGCCGTCCGAGCCGAATCTGCCGCGGACGTCCTGCATGATCACGACGAATCCGGCGGCCGCGACGGTGGTGGGGTTGAGGTAGCCCGAGTTCACGGACAGGTCGCGGCCGTACGGGGTGCGGGTGAGCAGAACCGGGAAGCGTCCGGATCCGTTCGGGCGGTACACGGTCGAGCGCAGAACCACCCCGTCCCGCATCGTCGCCTCGACGTCGTTCTCGATCAGTACATCGTGTTTCACAGGTTCGGTCACTTTCGACGGGAGTGCGGTCATTTGCCGAGGTCGGTGGTGCTGGTCCGGTAGGTTTCGCGGACCGTGAGCGTGGTGAGCGCGCTGACCAGGCAGCAGCACGCGGTGAATACGGCCACCGGAATCCAGCCGTTCGGTCCGGGCCGGACGAGCGCCGCGGCGATGGTGGGGGCGAATCCGGTGGCCACCAGCGCCAGCTGCCCGGAGATCGCCATGCCCGAATACCGGATGCGCGTCTCGAACATCTCGGCGTACAGCGCGGGACCGACGGCGTTGACGAGCGAGTAGCCGGCCACCATCACGACGCACGCGGTGATCAGGATCAGGGCGGTCGAACGCTGGCTGACCGCCCAGAAGAATCCGGAGATGGCGACGGCGCAGACGAGATTGCCGGTGATGAAGATCGGCTTGCGTCCGATCCGGTCGGCGAGGATCCCCGCGGCGGGCTGGGCCACGAGCGCGAGTGCGGCGGTGAGCACGGTCGCGCCGACCATGACGGTCCGGGACACACCGGCCTCGTGGGTGCCCCACGACAGAGCGAAGGCGCTGAAGATGGTGGAGACCACCGCGAACAGGCCGCAACCCACGACCCGCAGCACGCTCGGCCAGTGGTCGCGGAAGATCACCTTCGCCGGCATCTCCTTGGGTTCGTCGGTCGACACGGCCGCCTCGAACACCTCGCTCTCCGGCAGCATCCGGCGGATGACGAGCCCGGCGAGTGCGACGAAGATGCTGAGCAGGAACGGGATACGCCATCCCCAGCTGAGGAAGGCGTCCTCGGGCAGTCCGGAGAACACGAGGACGACCAGCGATGCCAGCAGCATTCCCGCGGCGGCGCCGGTGTTCACCCAGCTCGCCGCAAGCGCCCGGCGATCGGCGGGTGCGTGTTCGAGCGCCAGGGACGCGGCTCCCGCCGACTCGCCCGCCGCCGACGCACCCTGGATGGCCCGGAGCAGCACCAGCAGGATCGGCGCCGCGACGCCGATCGCCCCGTACGTCGGCAGGCAGCCGATGAGCGACGTGGCCACGCCCATCATCACGAGCGTCACCACCAGCATCCGCTTACGGCCGAGGGTGTCCCCGAAGTGCCCGAAGACGAGGGCTGCGAGAGGCCGGACGACGTACCCGATCCCGATGGTCGCCATCGACACGATGGTCCCCCAGAACGAACCGAGATCCGGGAAGAACAGGGTGTTGAACGCCAGCGCGGAGAAGGAGGCGTAGATGAAGAAGTCGTAGTACTCGAGTGTGCTGCCCACGAAGGAGGCCAGGGCTGCCCGGCGCGCGTGGGGCGACCGGACGCTCGTGTCGGCGCGTACGTCGCGGCCGTCGAATGTGGAAGTCATGTGGTTCCTACCTGAATGTGAAGGGCATCCGGGAGTTCGGAGAGGCCTCGAGGCGGGTGCGGCACCGGGGATCGGAGTTGTCCAGGTCACATCCGCTGCCGCCGAGGGAGACTCTGCCAAAGAAACCGATCACCGTCCAAGAGCAGTATCGGCACCGATTGATAAGCGATCGTTATTGCTCGTCGGGGGCGGCGCCCGGCGACGGCAGCACCTCGGCGGCGAGGTCGAGAACCGTCTGCACGACGGGCGATACGGGACGGTCCGACCAGGCCAGCGCGGCCCGGACTTCGTATCGGCCGGCGTCGAGGGGAACGAGCACCACCCGATTGGGATACGTCTGGACGTCACCCGGCACGAGCGCCACACCGACCCCGGCCGCGACGAGGGCGGTCAGCACGATGCCGTCGGTGGTCTCCTGCACGATGTTCGGCGTGAACCCGGCATCCCGGCACGCGGCGAGCAGATCGCGGCGGAGCGTGGACCCGGTGGCGGCGGGATTCGCGACGAACGTTTCGTCGCGCAGTTCGGCGAGGTCGATCGACTCCCGTGCGGCGAGTGGGTGATCGCTCGGGAGCAGTGCACTGAGGTACTCCACCGAGATCTGCCGCGTGAGCACATGGGGGTGGGACACCGCGTCCGAGACGATCCCGAGGTCGAGTTGCCCCTCCCAGATTTCGTCGAGGATCTGCCCACTGACCGTCGCCCCCTCGAGGACGAGATCGATCAGCGGGTACCGACGGCGCACCGACCTTGCCAGAGAGGACAATTCGGTCTGCCCGTAGGCGCCGCTGAACCCGACCCGGACGCGACCTTCGACCGCCGGATCCGCGATCACCGCGGCATCGACGGCGCGGTCGATTCCGGCGAGCGCGTCCTTGCACGGCTGCAGGAAGCGCTCCCCCGCCGCGGTGAGCCGGACCGATCGCGTGGTGCGGTCGAACAGTTTCACGCCGAGGCGCTTCTCGAGTTGCTGCACTTGCTGACTCACGGCCGGTTGCGCGATGTGCAGCACCTCGGCCGCCCGGCCGTAGTTGAGTTCCTCGGCGACCGCGACGAACGACTTCATCCAGCGGATCTCCACTGCCGGTCAGTCCACCACGAACACCGTGAGACGCACCTCGCCGGGGAGGCGTTCGCCGGTGCCGACGAGGATCCGCGAGCGCAGCCACGACCACCGGCCCTCGGCGGCGGTGAGCCGTGGGGTGCAGCGGAAGTAGATGCGCTCGGGTGGCACGGGCTCGCCCTCGACCAACCGGGCGATGTCTTCGGCGGTACCCGAGCGCAGCCCGAAGTTGGTGACGTAGATGCGGTCGCCGTCGTCGGTCTCGATGGCGTACTTGGCCTCGAGTTCGGTGAGCGTGGACGAGCTGAGCAGCTGGAAGTCCGCCCCTACCGGCAGCACGGTGCCCCGTAGCTCGGGGCCCTCGACCCGGCCACCGACGATGGGGATGATGCGCCGTGTGCCTTCGGGCGTGGACCCGATCTCCACCGGCTCGGCCACCTCCACGACGAACGTGGCGAGGAACGACATGCCGGGCGGGGCCGGGGCGAGGAGCTCGGTCATCGTGCCCTACTCGACGAAGGTGGGAAAGGCGATGCTCTGCAACGTGTCCCGCATCTGATTCACGACCGTGTCGGGGATGCCCTCGAAGTAGCGTCCGTGCGCGGCGTCGACACGCGCCTTGGCGTCGTCGCGGAGTCGGCGCCCCTCGTCGGTGGCAGCGATCAGTTTGTTGCGACGATCCGAGGGGTCGAGGGTGCGCACGACGAGTCCGCGTTCCTCGAGTTCGTCGACCAGGCCCACGATCTGACTGGGGTCGAGCCCCATGGTGGCGGCCACTCCGCGCTGGTTGACGCCCTCGGCCTGCTCACAGGCGAGGACCAGAACCGAATAGGAGCGCACCCGCAGACCCGTGGGAACGAGGGCCTTGTTCACCGCGCCCAGCACCATTCCGCCGACGCGCGAGAGCAGGAACCCGATGTCGTCCGATAACGCCTGCGACTCTGCCATGCGACGACCCCCTTCTGATGATTGCCGGTAGAGTAGCAGATCTTAATCATTGACATTCTCAATCATCAATGATTACGTGTGATTCAGCGAACACGACCTTAGGAGAATCGCGACATGGACCTCAGCAACAAAGTCGCCGTAGTCACCGGCAGCGGACAGGGCCTCGGACTGGCCTACGCCAAGGACCTCGTGCGGCACGGCGCCGCAGTCGTGATCAACGACGTCAACCAGGCCACCGCCGACGCCGCCGTCGCCGAGATCACCGCCGCGGGCGGCCGGGCAGTCGCCGTCGTCGCCCCGGTCGGCAGCACCGAAACCGCCCAGAAGCTGGTCGCCGGCGCGATCGACGCATTCGGACGCCTCGACGTCATGGTCACCAATGCCGGCATCCTCCGCGACAAGGTGCTGTGGAAGATGACCGACGACGACTTCGACGCAGTGATCAACGTACATCTGCGCGGCACGTTCACGTGCGTCCGCGAAGCCGTCCTGAAGTTCCGCGAACAGGGCGACGGTGGTCGCATCATCTGCATCGGCTCCCCTGCCGGCCAGCGCGGCAACTTCGGGCAGACCAACTACTCGGGCGCCAAGTCCGGCATCGTCGGCATGGTCCGCACCTGGGCGATGGAACTACAGCGCGCGGGCATCACCGCCAACGCCGTCTGCCCCGTCGCCGCGACCGCGATGACCGAGACCGTCCCGTTCCTCGCCCCCTACATCGAGGGCATGAAGAATGGCGAGCCGCTCCCCGACATCATCCGCCGCGACGTGGGCCTGGGCACCCCCGAGGACGCCGCAGGCATCATCTCGTTCCTCGCGTCCGACGCGGCCGCCGAGATCACCGGCCAGGCCTTCGCCGTCGGTGGCGACCGCCTCGCGCTGTGGTCGCACCCCGACCTGACCGCGGTCGAGTACCACGACGGCGGCTGGTCGGCCGACGACATCGCGGCTCAGTGGACCGGCACGTTCGGCGACGCCGTCCAGTCCGTCGGCGAGGAATTTCCCGAGGAGCTGATGGCGAAGTGAGCCGCTACGAGTACGGCATCGACTTCGACAAGATCGACGCCATCGACATCCACACCCACGTCGAGATCGACGGCTGCGGGCACCGGTCCCTCGACGACGAACTGATGGCCGCCTCGGAGAAGTACTTCAAGTCCGGCGAGGAACGCACCCCGTCCATCGACGCGATCGCCGATCACTACCGCTCGCGCAACATGGCCGCGGTCGTGTTCACCGTCGACGCGGCCTCGGCCAGCGGACACGCCGCCAACTCGGTCGAGGAGATCGCCGAGGGCGCGGCCCGCCACAACGACGTCCTGATACCGTTCGGGTCCGTCGACCCCTGGCAGGGCAAGGCCGCCGTGCGGCGCGTGCACCGGCTCGTCGACGAGTTCGGCGTGAAGGGGTTCAAGTTCCACCCCAGCATGCAGGGCTTCGAACCGAACGACCGGCAGTTCTACCCGCTCTACGAGGCCATCACCGAGACCGGGGTCCCCGCCCTGTTCCACACCGGTCAGACCGGGATCGGCGCCGGGCTGCCCGGCGGGCACGGCATCAAACTGCGCTACTCCGACCCGATGCTGCTCGACGACGTCGCCGCCGACTTTCCCGACCTCACCGTGATCATGGCCCACCCGTCGGTGCCGTGGGTCGACTCGCAGATCTCCATCGCCACCCACAAGGCGAACGTCTTCATCGACCTGTCCGGGTGGTCGCCGAAGTACTTCCCGCCGCAGCTGGTCAAGGCCGCCAACAGCATGCTCCGCGGCAAGGTGCTGTTCGGCTCCGACTTCCCCGTCATCCAGGTCGACCGCTGGATGAAGGACTTCGAGAACCTCGACATCAAACCCGAGGTCGCGCCCCTGATCTTCAAGCAGAACGCGCTGCGCGTTCTCGGCATCAAGCACTGACCCGGCCTCACCGAACCACCAGGAGACTTATCGTGACCACCGCAACCACCACCCGCGTCGCCACCCTGGCCGACCTCGCCGCACTCGAGGGCCAGTCGCTGGGCACCAGCTCGTGGATCGACATCCCCCAGCAGCGGATCAACACATTCGCCGACGCCACCGACGATCACCAGTGGATTCACGTCGACCCCGAGCGCGCCACGGCGGAGAGCCCGTTCGGCGGGCCCATCGCCCACGGCTACCTCACGTTGTCGCTGATCATCCCCATGTGGGACGAGGTACTGACCGTCGACAGCGTGACCATGGCCGTCAATTACGGTCTCAACAAGGTCCGATTCACCAACCCCGTGCCCGCGGAAGGACGCGTCCGCTTGAACGCGACGCTGCAGTCCGTCGAGGAACTGCCCAAGGGCGGCGTCCAGGTGACCGTCGCCGGGCAGATCGAACTCGAGGGCAGCGAGCGTCCCGCGGTAGTCGTCGAGGCCGTGTACCGCTTCTTCGAGTGACCAAGTACTCACGGGCGGCGAAGCCGCACTACTCGGGAGCCTGGTCGTCGGGCTCGACCTGTTCAGCCTGCTTCCGCTCGGACGCGTTGCCCGCGATTCCCTTCGCCTCGCGCTCGGCCACCAGCCGGTCTTCCATGTCGTCGACGAGGTCTGCGATCCGCTGGTGCTCGGGGAGGTGCTGATCGTGTCGATCCGAATTCGCCTTCATCACGCTCCTTCCGCTGTGTGCGACGTGCCGCAAATCCTGCGACTTCCGGACGCACAATTCGAACTGTACGCCGCGGGCCCGGTCGAAGCGGGCATTCGCGGCGGCACGAACTGGACGCCCGTCTTTCACGCTTTTCTCACCGTCGATGAAAGCTGTTGCCGAACACCGTCTTACGAGCGCTCGGTACTCCAATGTCGCACTGCGCAGCCCCATTTCGTCTTCGACGCGGGCCCTCCACCGCTGCCGACAGGCGATGAATTCGATGCACAATCGACACCGTCTTGCGAGTACCCACAGCCGGCACCTCGTACTCTGGACCGGGTACCACCCGAAGGAGGACCGATATGCCAGCAGTCACCACACCTCACGTCTATGTTCATCGTGCCGGCGATCGGCTGAAAACCAAGATTTCCTGGTTGGATTCGAAACATTCGTTCTCCTTCGGCCAGCACTACGACCCCGACAACACACACCACGGGCTGCTCCTCGTGAACAACGACGACACCGTGCTCCCCGGTCAGGGATTCGACACGCATCCGCACAAGGACATGGAGATCGTCACGTGGGTGCTGCGCGGCTCGCTCGTGCATCAGGATTCGATCGGCCACTCCGGCATCATCTATCCCGGCCTTGCGCAACGCATGAGCGCAGGCAAGGGCATCATGCATTCAGAAAAGAACGACAGCTGGCGCCTCGAGGGTGAGCAGCACCATGAGCCGGTGCATTTCGTCCAGATGTGGGTGGTACCCGACGAAGCCGGCCTCACTCCGAGCTACGAACAACTCGAGATCGAGGACGAGATCCTCAAGGGCGGGCTGGTGCCCGTTGCGTCCGGAATGCCGGAATACAAGGACAATTCGGCGATCCGGATCAACAACAGGCACGCGGCCCTGCATGTCGCGCGACTCTTCCCCGGCGCACCGGTGACCCTTCCCGAAGCGCCGTTCCTCCACGTCTTCGTCGCCCGGGGCACCGCGGAGATGGAGGGCGTCGGCACCCTGTACGAGGGGGACGCCGTCCGGCTGAGCGCCTCCGGTGGCCAGCAGGTCACCTCGCACACCGGCGCCGAGGTCCTCGTCTGGGAGATGCACGCCCGCCTCGGCGGCTGATTCCCAGCAAGTTCACAGCCGGACGGCACGCTGCGTGCAGGTTCGTGCGCCACGATCGGGTCACAGCCCGATCATGGAGAGGTACACATTGTGAACAAGGACGTCGAGAAGAGCCGTCTGCGCATCAGCCGCCGCCGCGCACTGGCGGTCGGTGGAACGGTGAGTCTGGGTGGGCTCATCGCCGCCTGCACCGGGAACGGGAGCGGCAGCACGTCGGCGTCGGCCTCGTCGACCGCAGCCGCATCCAGCGCCACGACGAGCGCCGACACGGTGACCGCCCTGCTCGACCAGGCACCGCAGTGCGTCCTGGCCGTCGAGGAGACGCAGGGACCATACTGGTTCGACGTCGACTCCATCCGCAGCGACATCCGCGAAGACCGGCCGGGCACGAAGCTGCAGCTCGCACTGCGGGTGCAGAACCTGACGAACTGCTCCGCGGACGGGTCCGCCGCGGTGGTCAGCAATGCGGTCGTGGAGATCTGGCACTGCGACGCGGGCGGTGTGTACTCCGGCTTCGAGTCGGGTTCCAAGGCCGCCGACCTCAGCGGCAACGGCGCCCCCGCAGGCGCGCCGCCGGCAGGCGGACCCGGTGGCGGCCAGCCCCCGGCCGGTGGTCCCGGTGGCGCAGGTGGGCCCGGACCGGGTGGTCCCGGCGGCGACATGTCCGGCGGTTCGGGTGAGACGTCCGACGGGTCCTACAGCGTCGGCGACAGCGAGGCCACGACCACGGACGACGGCACCTACCTGCGCGGCGCCCAGACCACGGACGCGAACGGCATCGCCCAGTTCACCACCGTCTTCCCCGGCTGGTACATCAGCCGGACCACCCACATCCATCTCAAGGTGCACATCGACAAGAAGACGGTGCTCACCACCCAGCTGTTCTTCGACGAGGCCCTGCTCGACGAGGTGTACGCGACCGCGCCGTACTCCGATCACACCGGACGGAAGAACAACGTGAACAACTCCACCGACAGCATCTACGACGACGCCGGCCTGCTGACCGTCGCCACGCAGTCGGACGGCTACCTCGCGGCGATCAACCTCGGCATCGACGTCTGATCGATCCCGATAGTTGGTTTCGCCCTGAGCGCAGTGGTGGACCTCCCGGCGCGGAACGGTGTAAGGATGGAACGCATGACCACGGCTCAGCGCTCCGGCATCGACCTCACTCACCTCGACAACGACACCCGCGCCCAGGACGACCTCTTCGTCCACGTGAACGGCAAGTGGATCGACGACTACGAGATTCCCGCGGATCGGGCGATCGACGGCGCGTTCCGAACGCTGTACGACAAGGCCGAGGTCGACGTCCAGACCATCATCGAGGAGGCGGCGGACTCCGGCGCGGCGCCGGGGACCGACGCCCAGCGCATCGGCGACCTGTACGGCAGCTTCATGGACGCGGACGTGGTCGAGGCCGCGGGGCTCGCACCGATCGCCGGTGAGCTCGCCGACGTGGCCTCGGCCACCGACCTCTCCGCGCTCGCCGCCGTCATCGGCCGCCAGCAGCGCACCGGGGTCGGCGGTGCCGTCGGTCACTACGTCGACACGGACGCGAAGAACTCCGAGCGCTACCTCGTCCACTTCAGCCAGTCGGGCATCGGCCTGCCCGACGAGTCGTACTACCGCCAGGACGACCACGCGGAGATCCGCGCGGCGTACGTGCAGCACATCGCGAAGATGTTCGCCCTCGCCGGCGTCGACTACGACGCGCAGCGCGTGTTCGACCTGGAAACCAAGATCGCGGCAGGTCATTGGGACGTCGTGAAGCGTCGCGACGCCGAGCTGAGCTACAACCTGCTCACCCTCGACCAGCTTCCCTCCGGGTTGGACTGGTCGTCGTGGATCGGCGCACTCGGTGGCACGTCCGAGCAGTTCGCCGAGATCGTGGTCCGCCAGCCCGACTTCCTCACCACCCTGACCGGGCTGTGGACGTCCGAGGACATCGACGACTGGAAGGCGTGGGCGACGTGGAACGTCATCCGCTCCCGCGCCCCGTACCTCACGCAGGCCCTGGTCGACGAGAATTTCGCGTTCTACGGGAAGACGCTGACCGGCGCCGAGGAGATCCGTGAGCGCTGGAAGCGCGGCGTGTCTCTGGTGCAGGATCTGCTGGGCGAGGCCGTCGGCAAGCTCTACGTCGAACGCCACTTCCCGGCCGACGCGAAGGCCCGCATGCAGGAACTGGTCGCCAACCTGCAGGAGGCGTACCGGCGCAACATCTCCGACCTGGACTGGATGAGCCCCGAGACACGGCAGGCGGCGCTCCGCAAGCTGGAGAAGTTCACGCCCAAGATCGGCTACCCCGACAAGTGGCGGGACTACTCGGCCGTCACCATCTCCCGCGACGACCTGGTCGGCAACTACCGCAGCGGCTACGCGGCGGAGTACGACCGCGACCTCGCGAAGCTCGGTGGTCCCGTCGACCGCGACGAGTGGTTCATGACACCGCAGACGGTCAACGCCTATTACAACCCGGGCATGAACGAAATCGTCTTTCCCGCAGCCATTCTGCAGCCGCCGTTCTTCGACGCCGCAGCCGACGACGCCGCCAACTACGGCGGAATCGGTGCCGTCATCGGTCACGAGATCGGCCACGGCTTCGACGATCAGGGCGCCAAGTACGACGGCGACGGCAACATGGTCGACTGGTGGACCGACGACGACCGGACCGAGTTCGGCAAGCGCACGAAGGCGCTGATCGAGCAGTACAACGAGTTCGAGCCGAAGGCGCTGCCCGGCCACGCCGTGAACGGCGAGTTCACCATCGGTGAGAACATCGGCGACCTCGGTGGCCTGTCCATCGCCATCGCGGCGTACCGGATCGCCACGGACGGGTCCGAGCCCGAGGTTCTCGACGGCCTCACCGGTCTCCAGCGGGTGTTCTTCGGCTGGGCGCAGGTGTGGCGCACCAAGGCCCGGGACGCCGAGGCACTTCGCCGGCTCGCCGTCGACCCGCACTCGCCGCCGGAGTTCCGCTGCAACGGCGTGATCCGCAACCTCGACACGTTCCACGACGCGTTCGACGTCCAGCCGGGTGACGCCCTGTATCTGGATCCGGAGGAGCGCGTCAAGATCTGGTAGTCGCTACCGCAGACGGTCACCCGTCGCCGCGGAGAAGAAGTACACCTCGCCGGGTTTCGGCTGCAGGTGCACCCTCTCCCCCGCGGCGACGGTGCGGGTGCGGTCCACCCGCACCACCACCTTCCCTGACGTCCCGGACGCGTACACGAAGGACTCCGCCCCCAGTTCCTCGAGCAGGTCGGTCTCGACCGTGTACGAGTCCTTGCGCCACGACCCCACCAGCACCCACGACTCCGGGCGCACCCCGACGATCACGGAGCCGTCCCCGATAGCCGAGTGCGGCACGGGAATACGCAGGTCGCCCAGTTCGGCGACGCCGTCGCGGATCGGGGTGTCCATGAGGTTCATCCCGGGCGAGCCGATGAAACCGGCGACGAACGTGTTGACCGGGTCGTCGTAGAGATCGCGGGGCCGGGCTACCTGCTGGAGGCGCCCGCCCTGCATGACCGCCACCCGGTCGCCCATCGTCATGGCCTCCACCTGGTCGTGGGTGACGTACACGGTGGTCGTGCCGAGCCGGCGCTGCAGGCCCGCGATCTGCGAGCGGGTGCTCACCCGCAGCTTCGCGTCGAGGTTGCTCAGCGGTTCGTCCATGCAGAACACCTTCGGGTGCCGCACGATCGCCCGGCCCATCGCGACCCGTTGACGTTGCCCGCCGGACAGTTTCGCCGGTTTGCGGTCCAGCAGCGGTTCGAGTTCGAGCATCCGCGCCGCTTCCAGCACCCGCTCGGTGCGTTCCGCCTTCCCGACGCCGGCGTTGCGGAGCGCGAAACCCATGTTGTCGGCGACGGTCATGTTCGGGTACAGCGCGTAACTCTGGAACACCATGGCCACGTCCCGCGCCCGGGGTGGCAGCGCGGTGACGTCGGTGCCGCCGATCTCGATGCGGCCCGCCTCGACGGCTTCGAGGCCGGCCAGCATCCGCAGGCTGGTCGACTTACCGCACCCGGACGGACCCACCAGGACGAGGAACTCGCCGTCCGCGATGTCGAGGTCCAGCCGATCGACCGCGGGTCGATCGGCTCCGGAATAACGGTGGGTGACACCTGCGAACTGCACGTGGGCCATGGATGTTCCTTCTCCTCCTACTGGGGCAGCTTGGGCGTGATCTGGCGGTCGATGATCTGCTGGAGTTGCGTCCCGACGCCCGCGAACGTCGTTGCCACGTCCGCGTTCTGCAGCGCGATCTGTTCGAGTCCGGTGCCGATGACCTGGTCGCCGCCGGGCACGAACACTCGGGCGTAGTCCTGTGACCGGGTCTTCGCGAGCTGGTCGACGGCGGTGCGCGCGTTGGGGTTCGCGTCGAGGTACGCCTTCATACTCGGATCCTCGACAGCGGATTTGCGGACGGGCATGTACCCGACGTTCTGGGAGAAGTACGCGGTGTTCTCGCCGTTCGTCACGAAGTCGATGAACGTCAGCGCGTTCTTCTTCCGCTCGTCGGAGATCCGCGCCGGTATCGCGAGCCCCGCGCCGCCGGTCGGGCAGCCCGGCGCGCCCGACGCGGGGAGGAACGCGGTGCCGAAGTCGAACGCGGCCGACTTGGTGATCCCTGACAGGTCACCGGTCGAGGCGATGGTCGACGCGAGGATGCCCGCACCGAACTCGTTGGCGATGTCGCTCGACACGGCCGCGTACTTCTTCGTGTGGATCATGTCCTTCAGGAACGCCCCCGCGGCGAGCGTCTTCTCGTCGCCGAACTTCAGGGCCCACTGGTCCGAGTACGCCCCGCCGAACGTCCAGACCGGTCCCTCGAACGTCCAGCCCAGGTAGTTCTTGGCATCGCCCCAGCCGTGGGCCAGCTTGCCGCCGCCCATCACCCGCTGCAGTTCGGGACCCCACTCGTCGAACTCCTGCCAGGTGGCAGGCCCGCGATCGGGCAGGCCGGCCTGCGCCCACACCTGCTTGTTGTAGTAGAACAGCGGCGTCGACCGCGCGTACGGGAGGGCGTAGTGCTTGCCCTCGAACAGGTAGTCGGCGAGCAGCGAGTCGACGTAGTCGGAGGAGTCGACGCCGACCTCGCCGAACAGTCCGTCGAGCGGTTCGATGGCACCGGTCAGCGCGTAGTTGAACCACCAGACGTCCGACAGGACCACGACGTCGGGCAGTTCGCCGCCCGACAGGGCCGCGTTGAACTTCTGCGACACCTCCTCGTAGTTCTTTCCGCCGTCGACGAGGTTCACGGTGAGGTCGGGGTGTTTCGCCTGGAACCGGTTGATCAGTTCACGTTCGACGTCCTGGGATTTGCCGGGGTGATTGGACCAGAACGTGATGGTGTTCGCGTCGCCCGCCGCACCGGACGTCGCCGACGAGCCCGACCCCGACCCGGCGCAGGCCGTCAGCGCGGCACCGGCGGCCACCGCGCCCGCCAGCCCGAGGAATCCTCGACGGTTCATCCGATTCATGTCTCTCCTCGTTCTCCGCTATCCCTTGACCGCACCCGATGTGAGGCCCTTGATCATGTGCCGTTGCAGCACAAGGAAAACCGCGAGAATCGGCAGCATCGTGAGTACCGTTCCCGCCATGACCGGGCCCCAGTTGGTGAGCCCGTCGTTGTTCTGGAGTTGGGTCAGCCCGATCGGCAGCGGCGCGACGGAGGCGTCGTCGGCCATCAGGAACGGCCACAGGTATTCGTTCCACTCGGTGACGACGGTGATGATCGCGAACGCCACCATGGTGGGGCCCGACACCGGCAGGACCACCCGCCACAGCAGCCGGAAGTGGCCTGCGCCGTCCATCCGGGCGGCCTCGATGATCTCGGTGGGTATCGACAGGAAGTGGTTGCGCATCAGGAACGTTCCGAACGCGACCCCGGCGAGCGGAACGATGATGCCGTGAAAGCTGTTCCGCCAGCCCCATTCGGCGACGAGTGCGTAGTTGGAGATGACCGTGATCTGGTTGGGCACCATCAACGCGGCGATGATGCCGAGGAACACGAGGTTCTTGCCCGGGAACCGCAGGAATACCAGCCCGTAGGCGCTGAATACGCCGAGCGCGAACTTCACGACGGCCAGCACCCCGGTGATGATCACCGAGTTCCGCAGGAACGTCCAGAACGGCACCGACGTGGTGGCCTCGGAGTAGTTCTCGGGATGAAAGGTGCCGGGCCACCAGGTGACCGGAAGGGTGTAGACGTCCGGACGATCCTTGAAGGACGTCATCACGATCCAGTACAGCGGCAGGGCCACCATGACCAGCACCGCCACCATCGCGGCGTACCCCAGGGCCGTCACGAGCGCCTCCCGGCGTCGATGGTCACGGGCCGCGTCTGCCGTCACCGGCACTTCCGTGGTGCGCTGATCGCGCGCGGTGTCCGCGGTCACCGGACCTCACCTCGATCCATGATCCGCACCTGGTAGACGGTGATCCCGAGCAGGACCAGGAACATGATCGTGGCCACGGTGGCGCCGTAGCCGGCACGGAAGTTGCGGAACGACTCGTTGTAGACCTGGTAGACCATCGTGGTGGTTCCGGTGCCGAGTGGACCGCCCCGGGTCATCACGTTGATGATGTCGAACACCTGAAGGGAGCCCAGCATCACCGTGATCGAGAGGAAGTAGGTGGTCGGACGCAACTGCGGGAGGACGACCCGTCGGAACGTCGTCCACCGGCCCGCCCCGTCGATCTCCGCGGCCTCGGTCAACTCGCGCCGCGTACCCTGCAGTGCCGCAAGGTAGATCACGAACGTGTAGCCGAGGTTCTTCCACATGTAGGTGACCGTCACCATGAACAGCGCCCAGTGCGGATCCTGATAGAAGTCGGGGACGGAGTCGACTCCGGCACGATGCAGAAGATCCTGGATCAACCCGAAACGGGGATCGAACACGAACTGGAACGCCACGCCGATCGCGGCACCCGAGATGACGAACGGCGCGAAGATCGCCGAGCGAACAAGGTTGCGGCCGTGCAGGTTACGGTCCAGCAGCACGGCGAGCGCGAGACCGGCGACCATCGATCCGAACACGGTCGCGACAGTGAACACGACGGTGTTCCCGACGATCTGCCAGGTGTCGGGCCGGCTCCACCATTCGCGGTAGTTGTCCCAGCCGACGAACGTGGCGACGGGGTCGGCGATGTTCCAGTCGAAGAACGACAGCCGGATGTTGTCGACCAGGGGCCGGTAGGTGAACAGAACGAGCAGAACCAGATTGGGACCCACCAGCGCTGCGAACAGCGCGTAGTCCCGCCATGGACGCCCGAGCAATCCCTGCTTTCCCGGCGACGGCAGGGTTCGTTCCGGACTCGATCTCACTGCGGCAGTCTGACGACCGTGTACGAATAGCCGGTAAATTGCCGTAGCCCGCACATTGAACTGTGCGGGCTACGGGGAGAACGTGGTCAGATCAGGGTCAGCGGTTCCAGTCGCCGAGACCGTCGGAGCCGTTCAGCACGCCGCCTGCGGTGTTCTGCACGACCACGGCATCGCCCTTCTTCGAGTTCTCGTAGAACCACCTGGCGTCCTCGGTGCTCACGTTGAGGCAGCCGTGGCTGACGTTGGTGTTGCCCTGGGCGTCCACCGACCACGGTGCGGCGTGGACGAAGATGCCGCTGTACGACATGCGGGTGGCGTACTCGACGTACGTGCGGTACCCCTCGGCCGAGTCGACCGGGACACCGTACGTGGACGAGTCCATGTACATGTCACGGAACTTGTCGCCGATGATGTACGTGCCGTTCGGCGTCTCGTGATCGGTCTTACCCATCGACGTCGGCATGGTCTTGACCACTTCGCCGTTCCGGGTGACGGTGATCTGCTTGGTGTTGTCGTCCGCGGTCGCCACCAGCGCGTCACCGATGGTGAACGTGGAGTGCGAATCGCCGGCGTCCACGGTGACCTCGGTGTTCGCGGGCCAGAACTCGGTGGGCTTCCACCGCACCTGGCTGTCGTTGATCCAGTAGAAACCGCCCTCGACCGGCTGGCTGGTGGTGACCTTGATGGCACGCTCGGCGGCTGCGCGGTCGCCGATCGCCTCGTTGAAGCGGATGATCACCGGTTGCGCAACACCCACGACCTCGCCCGCACCCGGGTTGAGGGATGGGGCCGAGAAGTTCGCGGGCGCGGGTGCCGGTTCGGGAAGCGGCAGCTGCGGCGCGCCGGGCAGACCGGGCAGGGTGGGAAGACTCGGAACCTCCGGTCCACCGGGAAAGAGCGGTGCGGCCTGTGCGGCCCCGACCAGCGCAGTTCCGGACACGACGGCCCCGGTCAGTGCGACAGCGACGCGCGAAGACCAGTGCTTGTTCCTGGAAAAACCGATTCCTGACTTGCCCATATGACCACTCTCGTTCGACGACGTGTGCAACGCGCGTCCCCGACGGACCTACCAATCGCGCACTGCCATTAACACACATCATCCGGCCGCGAGCAATTTGCCCGCAATCGTTGCCGCTCCGCGGCCTGCGGGCAGGTTGTGTCACCGAGTGGTCAAGAAGCACTCACGATCAGGTATCGGCGCGGGCGGCGGCGAGCATGCTCTCGATGGTGATCAGCTTGGTGCGCGTCCGCCCGGCAGCCTTGCCCCCGGCACGTTCGGTCTTGTCGATGCGCTGCCAGCCCTGGTAGTCGACGGCGTCGGGCGCACGCTCGGCGATCAGGCGGTCGAGAGCCTCACGTTCGGTGGGCGCGCCGAGCCGCCCGGCGGAGAAATCGTCGATCAGCATCTTGACCGTCTCCGCGGAGCAGTACTTGTTGGTGCCGATCACACCCGTCGGCCCGCGCTTGATCCAGCCCGCCACGTACACGCCGGGCACGGGCGTGCCGGTCTCCGGATCGATCACCCGGCCGTTCTCGTTGGGGATGACGCCGCGCCGGTCGTCGAACGGGAGATCGGCCACGGGTTGACCGCGGTAACCGATCGAGCGCAGCACCAGGCCCGTGTCCAGCGTCGAGGTGACGTCGGACGGTTTGGCGCTGAGCCGCCCGGACGCGTCCGCGACCATCTCGTTCTTCGCGATGCGCACCGATTCGACGGCGTCGGTGCCGAGAATCTCCACGGGCGACGTCAGGAACCGCAATACGATCCGCTTCTTCGCCGGATCGGCGGTGCGCCGGGCGAACTCCTCGACCTGCCGCACCTTGTGGCGATGCGACGGCTCGGCCTCGTCGCCGTCGACGAACGCGCGGCTTGCCGGGTCGAGCACCGCTTCGTCCGGGTCGACCACGATGTCCACGTTCGGCATCAGCCCGAGCGCGAGGAGTTCGGGGTTGGTGTAGGCGGCCTGAGCGGGGCCGCGGCGGCCGAGAATGACGACCTCGCGGATGTTGCTCGCCCGCAGAGCGTCGAGGGCATGGTCCGCGAGGTCCGTCTTGGCCAGGATCTCCGGATCGGTGACGAGGATGCGGGCCACGTCGAGTGCCACGTTGCCGTTGCCGACGATGACGGCCCGCTCCCCCGACAGGTCGAACGTGTGGTCGGCGTAGTCGGGGTGACCGTTGTACCAGGCCACGAACTCGGTGGCGGCGTGGCTGCCGACGAGATCCTCGCCGGGAATGCCCAGCGTGCGGTCGCCTGCCGCGCCGACCGCGTAGATGACGGCGTGGTGGTGTGCGAGCAGTTCCTCGTGGCTCACGTCCCGGCCCACTTCCACGTTGAAGTGGCAGTGCACCGTGCGCTTGCCGACGACCGAACGGAACTGGTCCGTGACGCCCTTGGTGCCCGGATGGTCCGGCGCGACCCCGGCGCGCACCAGCCCGTACGGGGTAGGAAGCCGGTCGAAGATGTCGACCTCGACGCGCGGTTTCGCGGTCAGTTCCATCGCGGCGTAGCAGGCGGCCGGACCCGACCCGACGATCGCGACGTGGAGCGTGCCGAGGGCTGCGTCGATCTGCGGCAACGCGAGCGGCTCGGGCCAGTCGGGGCCGATGGGGTGCTTGGTGTAGTACTGCGCGTTGATGTCGAGGTACGGCTCGTCGACCTCCTCGAGATCGTTCTCCGCGTAGATGGCCTCCACCGGGCACTCCTCGACGCAGGCCCCGCAGTCGATGCAGGTGTCCGGGTCGATGTACAGCATTTCCGTGGTAGCGAACGGCTTCTCGTCCGGTGTGGGATGGATGCAGTTGACCGGACAGACATCGACGCACGAGGCGTCGTTGCAGCACGGCTGCGTGATCACATAAGTCACGGTTCTCCCCTACCTGAGTACGCGCAGTCCGACGTCGGGATGTGACACCAGACTATAACGTGTTCCAATTTTGCGCGAGAACCGTGCGCTGTGTCAGACCGCGTCGCCCGGCTCCACACGGAATCCGACCTTGACCGTGACCTGGTAGTGCGCGATCGCGCCGTTCTCGACGTGGCCCCGGGTCTCGACGACCTCGAACCACTCGACGTTGCGCACGGTCTCGTTGGTCCGCGCGATGGCATTCTTGATGGCCGCGTCGGTGCTGTCGCTCGACGAACCGACGACCTCGACAACTCGGTACACGTGATCACTCATCAGGATTCCTTTCGTGGTTACTTGCCGTTCCGGACGATCGCCTGCGCCTCGACACCGAGCCGGGCCAGACGAAGATCACCGAGAGCCGTGAGGGAACTGCCGAGCCGGTTGGTGACGAAGCCCAGGGACAGTCCGCTGTCGAGGTCCGCGTAGGCGCCGGACCCGCCGACGCCGTAGTGCCCGATCGCGTTCCGTGGTTGTTCCCGGGACGCGAGGATCGGCCGGTGGTAGCCGAGGGACCACTGCGGCCGGATACCGAGGACGTAGTCGCGGTCGTGGGTCTGCACCTGCGACATCTGCGCGATGGTGGACTTGCGCAGGAACCGGTGTCCGTCCAGCCTGCCCCCGTTGGCGATGGCGCCGTACATGCGCGCGAGCGCCCGCGCGCTGAACACGCCGTTCCAGCCGGGCATCACCGCGTCGTGCACCGCGGGGTTCCGGACCAGCACGTCGAATCCCTGGGGCATCGCCGCCTCGGCGAGTCCGCGGGTGGGGCCGACGAGCGAGAGCACGTTCGACGTGAGCTCCCAGTTGAGTCCGGCCGGGTTGATGTGCGGAAAGAGCTTCGCGATCCGCGGACGGTGCTGTCCGGGAACCTGATACCAGTAGTCGTCGACGCCGAGCGGGCCCGCGATTTCGTCCTGCACGACCTGGACGAACGGCTTTCCGGTGACGCGCGCGATCAGTTCTGCCACCAGCCACCCGTAGGTGACGGCGTGATACCCGGGGCCGCGCAGCCTGCGCGGATCCGCCGGGGTGGCCGCGAGGGCCCGGACGACGGCGTCGTAGTCGAGGAGATCGAGCGGGCTCCGCATCAGACCCCGGACCTTGTGCAGTCCGGCCCGGTGGGTGAGGAGTTCGCGGACCGTGATGTCGTCCTTGCCTGCCGCGCCGAACTCGGGCCAGTAGCGCGCGACGGGCGCGTCGTAGTCGATCAGCCGGCGCTCGGCGAGCCGGTGGACGACCGTGCTGGCCACGCCCTTTCCCGTCGAGAACGACAGGGCGACGGTGTCGCGGTCCCACCGGCGGTCGCGGTCGGCCCAGCCCGCCCAGATGTCGAGGACTTTCTCACCCCGGAAATACGCGGTGAGCGCCCCGCCGCCGTGCTGAGGTTGCCGGTACATCGCGAAGAACCGGTCGGCGAGCGGCAGGAACCGCGGGTCGACGTGCAGCTCTGTCCGTGGCACGGACGCGGGCCGGGGAACTCGAACGCTGGTCGTCATCGACCACCTCCGATCTCGCTGCCATATCTCCTACGGCAGTTGCGTCAGCCCATTGTGACTACCGTCACCATACGACGCGGACCGGGGTGCCGTTCAGGGAAGGCGCCACACTGTTGTGCCGTCGCTCAGACACGCTTGACCTGCAAGGAAATTGATCGCGAGCGACGGTCCGGCGGCGCACACCACGCCCTTGGCCGGATCCGCGACGAGCGCCTGCCCTCCCGGACCGCTCAGCACCAGGGCGGGACCGACACCGTCGACCGCTCCGATGGCGACGCTCTCGGGCCCGACCGCCACGGCGGCGACGGCGCCACGACGTGCCTCGGCCGCACCGACACCGCCGCCCAGTCCGGCGCCGAGCGCCGCACCCGCGTGTGCTGCGTCGGCGAAACCGACACCGTCCGTGCCGAACGCCACCGAATTGCTGCTCGTATCGGCGTTGGCACCGCACGCGGTGCGGTCGACGACCGTGGTGTCACCCCGGCCGGGTGGTGACACACAGGAGAGGGAGACGGCCGACGCGGTGGCCGGCGCGATCATCAGGGTCCCGAGTGCCGTCGCGACGACACCGAGAGCGAGTCCGGCAGTACCGACTGTCGTACGTTCCATGGCGACCTCACATTGTTCCCGACCCGACCGTCCCGAGCCTACGTGAGCGCCGGCTATTTGCGGTCTCGGTCCCGACTCGGTTGTACCCGCTTGGGTTCCCCCGGCATCTTGGGGTAATTGGGGGGGTACGGCAGATCCCCGAGACCGTTGGCGGCGTCCCGTTCGGCCATCTCCAGCAGCACGTCCAGCGATTGCGCCACGTCACCCATGGTCGCCATGGGATCGCCACGCTTCTCGAGCAGCGCGGGCACGGTCGCGATGGTGAAGTCGTCGGGGTCGACGTCGACGAGTTCCTCCCAGGTGACCGGCGTCGACACGGTCGCGATCGGCGTCTTGCGGGCCGAGTAGGCGGACGCGATGGTCTTGTCCCTGGCGTTCTGGTTGAAGTCGAGGAAGATGCGTTCGCCGCGTTCCTCCTTCCACCAGGACGTGGTGGCCCGGTCGCCGCTGCGCCGCTCGATCTCCCGTGCGAGGGCGATGCCCGCGCGCCGCACTTCGATGAAATCCCAGCGCGGTTCGATGCGGAGATACACGTGCAGCCCGCGGCCGCCCGACGTCTTGGGGTATCCGACGAGACCGAGTTCGTCCAGCAGCGGCCGGAGCACGTCCAGCGCGACCGCCCGCGCGTCGTCGAATCCGGTCCCCGGCTGCGGGTCCAGGTCGATGCGCAGTTCGTCCGGGTGATCGACGTCGGGGCACCGGACCGCCCACGGGTGGAACGTGATGTTGCCGAGGTTCGCCGCCCACACGATGTTCGCGGCGCTGCGCACACGGAGCACGTCGGCCTTGCGGCCGGACGGGAACGTGACCTCGCACGATTCCACGTGGTCGGGGCGCTTCGCGGGAACCCGCTTCTGGTAGATCTCCTCGCCCTCGATCCCGTCCGGGAACCGTTGCAGATGCGTCGGCCGATCGAACAGGGCGGTCAGCAGCGCACCGTTCAGTGCCACGGTCCGGTAGTACTCCACCAGGTGCCGTTTCGTGCCGCCCTCGGCGCCGAGTTTCGGGTAGTAGATCTTGTCGGGATTCGACAGCCGAACGGCGACGCCGTCGACGTCGAGTTCTTCGGCAGGACTCGCCATCTAGGAACCTCCGGCCAGGACGTCGGCAAGGTCGTATCGCACCGGGACCTCCAATTGTTGGAACGTGCACTCGTCGGGCGTCCGGTCCGGACGCCAGCGCAGGAACCGCGCGGCGTGCCGGAACCGGGCACCCTCCATCTGGTCGTACGCCACCTCGACGACGCGTTCGGGGCGCAGCGGCACCCAGGTTCGGTCGTTGCCCGACTGCCACCGCGTCGGCGCCCCGTCCGCGACGACGTCGTCGCCGACGCGCAGCTCGTCGAGTTCGGCGAGCAGTTCGATCCGCCGCGCCGCCGTGAACGCCGACGCACCGCCGACCATCGCCATCTGGTCGCCGTCGTACAGTCCGAGCAGCATCGACCCGATCCCCGGCTGACTCTTGTGCGGCCGGTAGCCGATGACGACGCAGTCCGCGGTGCGGGCATGCTTCACCTTCACCATTTCCCGCTTGTTCGGCAGGTACGGGCCCACCAGCTTCTTCGCCACCACCCCGTCGAGGCCGGCCCCCTCGAACGCCTCGAACCACTCGATCGCCGTCGCACTGGATTCGGTGGCCGCGGTGACGTGGCAGCTGGGTCCACCGCCGATGGTGTCGACGAGCTGCGCGCGACGGACGGAGAAATCCTCCCGGCTGAGGTCGCGGTCGCCCAGGGCGAGCAGATCGAACGCGACGAACTGGGCCGGAGTCTTCTCCGACAGCATCGTCACCCGGCTCTCGGCCGGATGAATGCGCTCCGACAACGACTCCCAGTCGAGCCGGGTGCGGCCGTCGATGCTGCGCGGGACGACGAGTTCGCCGTCCACCACGCACCGCTCGGGCAGTTCGTCCTTCACCGCCCGGACGAGTTCGGGAAAGTACCTGGCCAGATCCTTACCGCCGCGGGACCCGAGCACCACCTCGTCGCCGTCGCGGAAGACGAGGGTGCGGAAACCGTCCCATTTCGGTTCGTAGGACCAGGCGAGCCCGGACTCCGGTTGCGCCGGAACGGACGACGCAGCCTTCGCGAGCATCGGCTGTAACGGAGGCATCACGGGGAGATCCACCCGTCCATACTGTCACCACGATTGGCAAATCGGACAGCGATGTAATCAAATAATGCGCGACACGGCAATCGCGGTGGACACGATCGAGGTGGCAACGGTCATCTCGGAGGCACGGGTGGCGGACGGTCACCTGACGGAGGGGTCAGACATGACAGGGTTAGTTCGGCGGGTGTGTACCGCAGTCGTCGCATTGTCGGCGACGGCAGTTCTGGTGGCCGGGTGCGGTTCGGACACGACGCCCACCGCGGTGCCCGAGTCGGGTGCCTCCGCGGCCACCTCGTCCAGCGAATCGACCACCGAGATCGACGGGCAGGAAGGCGAGGACGCCGGCGGCGACGTCGACTTCGAGGTCGCGATCGGTGAGTGCGTGAAGCTCGGCGGCACCGTCTCCGACGCCGAGATCGACAAGGCGGTGTGCGGCAGCGCCGATTCGAACTACAAGGTGATCGCCAAGGCCGCGAAGAACAGCCAGTGCATCAGCGACGCCGACTCGTACTACTACGAAACCCTCGGCGGCGTCGAGCAGGGCGCGATCTGCCTCGACGTGGACTGGGTCGTCGGCGGTTGCATGGACGTCGGCGGCGAGGATCCTGCGCGCATCGACTGCGGCGACACCACCGCCGTCGACGGCGTGAAGG
>NZ_LTCZ01000055.1:0-35681 GCF_001583455.1 Rhodococcus sp. LB1
CGCGGGCACACACCACCCGCGTGTGGACGGGACGGTGCACCGGCAACTCGAACTGTTTCTCGTAGGTCGCGAAGTACTGGGGAACCGCGCTCGCCGCATGCACCAGCGCGGCCTCCGGGTCGTTCGGGTCCACGCCGATCGTGTCGGCGAAGCCGAGCCCGGGAAGGTCGTGGACACCGTTGACGGTGCTCAGTGTCAATGACGGCCACCGGAACTGCCACGCGCCGCCGGGCCCCGGGGCGTGATCGAGCACCACGAAACCGGACTCCGGTTCCACCCCGAACCTGCGCAGATAGTAGGCGGCGGACAGCCCCGCCTGCCCCGCGCCGACCACGGCCACGTCCACATCGCTGTTCATGTCGGTCCTCACCTCCCCCCTCACAACTACCGGAGAGCCTCGTGTGTTCCGGCCGATTTGGCTGTGGTTGGCTGAAGACGTCCAGTCGGGTGGGCAGGGGAGAATTCGTCAGTGGACAGCAATCACGAAGAAAGCGAGTGGACATGATCGGGACGAGTTGTGACGGCGACGTCTTCACCCTCGAACTGCAACGCCCCGACCGTCGCAATGCGTTGAACACCGAGATCTGCGAACTCCTGCGGGAGGAGACGGAGAAGTCCGTCACCGACGGCGCACGGGTGATCGTCCTCACAGGGCAGGGCAGCGCGTTCTGTGCCGGCGCCGACCTGTCGGGCGACGTGTACGCCGACGGATTCACGGACACGCTGCTCGAGATGCTGCACACCATCGACTCGGTGCCCGTCCCCGTCATCGCCGCGATCAACGGCCCCGCGATCGGCGCGGGCAGCCAGCTGGCGCTCGCCGCGGACCTGCGTGTGGTCGCTCCCGAGGCACGCTTCGCCATCCCGGCCGCCAAGCTCGGGATCTCCGTGGACCGGTGGACGGTGCACCGGCTGGCCGCCCTGATCGGCGGCGGACCGGCACGAACGATCCTGCTCGGTGCGGAGGAGGTCGGTGCGGACGAGGCGCTCGCGCACGGCCTCGCCAACAAGCGCGGCGACCTCGCCGTCGCACAGCAGTGGGCACACTCGATCGCGCGCCTGGCGCCGCTGTCGCTGCAGCACCTCAAGATGGTGCTCAACGACGACGGCACCCAGAGCCCGCCGCCGCCCGAGCAGCTCGCGGCGTTGCATGCGGCGTGGAAGAGCTACGACGCGCAGGAAGCGCGAGCGGCACGCGCCGAGAAGCGTCCGCCGGTCTTCCGGGGTCAGTAGCCGCTCGGCGCGCCTTTCCCTCACGCGTGGTTACAGTTGTCGGGGTGAAAGCGAAGAACGCTGTGACGACTGTTCTGGCCACCGCCGCCCTCGGGTGGCTGACGCGGGCTGCGTGGGGGCTTCCGTCTCAGATCGGTGCGTCGCGTGCCAAGGTGCGCCCGTACGCCGCGACGTCGCCGCGGTACCGCGACCGCCAGTTCCACAACACCGATCCGAGCAGCATGATGCTGCCCGGATCGGAAACCGGGATCGTCAAGGCACTGATCACGCGGGGCAGCGCGGGACGCCCGCGCAGGCCGATCCCGCTTGCCACACCCCTCGCGCCCGTCGAGGCCGCCGACGCAGCAGTCACCTGGTACGGCCATTCGAGCGTGCTCGTCGAGGTCGACGGGTACCGGGTGCTGGCCGACCCGGTGTGGAGTCATCGGGTGTCGCCGTCCGCGATTCTCGGTCCGTCCCGCATGCACCCGACCCCGGTCCCGCTCGCCGACCTGCCCGTTCTGGATGCGATCGTCATCTCGCACGATCACTACGACCACCTCGACATGGCCACCGTGCAGCAACTCGCCGCCACCCAGAAGGCGCCGTTCGTCGTTCCGGTCGGGCTCGGTGCGCACCTGCGTCAGTGGCGGGTGCCGGAGGAGCGGATCGTCGAACTCGACTGGGACGAGTCGACCACGTTCGGCGAACTCACGCTCACGTGCACCGAGGCCCGGCACTTCTCCGGGCGCGGGCTGGTACGCAACACCACCCAGTGGGCGTCGTGGGTGCTCGCCGGACCGAACCGGAAGGTGTTCTTCGGCGGCGACAGCGGGTACACGCCGCGGTTCGCCGACCTGGGCCGCCGGTACGGGCCGTTCGATCTCACGCTGCTGCCCGTCGGCGCCTACGACACGCGGTGGGCCGACATCCACATGAACCCGGAGGAGGCGGTGCAGACCCACGCCGACCTCAACGGCGGCGACGGCACCCGCGGACTGCTGGTGCCGGTGCACTGGGCCACGTTCAATCTCGCATTCCACTCGTGGTCCGAGCCGATCGTCCGGCTGCTCGCGGCCGCGCAGGAGAAGGCCACCCCGGTGGCCGTGCCCATGCCCGGACAGCGCATCGACGCGTTGAAGCCGACGGCCCAGACACCGTGGTGGTCCGCACTCGGCTGAGTCCGGCGCGCATCCCCTCCGAGCGAAGCCTCGTTGCGTAGCCTTTGACCATGGCATACGACGAAACGGGCACCGACAGCGTTGCAGTCGTCGCAGTGGAGGGGCTGACGGCCGCCCAGGTGGCGGAGCGGGTGGCGGCAGGCAAGACCAACGACGTGCCCGATCGGGCCAGCCGATCGGTACGCGACATCGTCCGCGCCAACGTGTTCACCCGGATCAACGCGATCCTCGGTGTCCTCCTGATCATCGTGCTGGCCTCCGGTTCGATCATCGACGGCATGTTCGGCCTGCTGATCATCGCCAACAGCGGGATCGGCATCATCCAGGAAGTGCGGGCCAAGCGGACCCTCGACAAGCTCGCGATCGTCAGCCAGACCAAACCGGTGGTGCGCCGCGACGGTGCCGCCGTCGCGATGGCACCCCGGGAGGTCGTGCTCGACGACATCATCGAACTCGGCGCCGGCGACCAGATCGTCGTCGACGGTGTCGTGGTGGAGGCGATGTCCCTCGACATCGACGAATCCCTCCTCACCGGTGAGGCCGACCCCGTGCACAAGGACGCCGGCCAGCAGGTGCTGTCGGGAAGCTTCGTCGCGTCCGGCAGCGGCTGTTACCGAGCCACGAAGGTCGGAAGCGACGCGTACGCCGCCAAACTCGCGGACGAGGCCAGCAAGTTCACGCTCGTGCACTCGGAGTTGCGCAGCGGCATCGACAAGATCTTGAAATTCATCACGTATCTGATGATTCCGGCCGGTCTGCTGATCATCTACAACCAGTTGTTCTCCAGCGGCGAGTCGATCCGGCCGGCGCTGAGCGGGATGGTGGCCGCGCTGGTCCCGATGGTGCCCGAGGGACTGGTGCTGATGACGTCGATCGCGTTCGCGGTCGGGGTGGTCCGGCTGGGCCAGCGGCAGTGCCTCGTGCAGGAGCTGCCCGCCATCGAAGGTCTCGCGCGCGTCGACGTGGTGTGTGCCGACAAGACCGGAACGCTCACCGAGAACGGCATGCGGCTGTCCGAACTCCGCTGCGCCGACACCGCCGACACCGAACCGTCCCGTGCGGCACTCGCCGCGATGGCGGCGTCCGACCCGCGGCCGAACGCCAGCATCCTCGCGATCAAGGAGGCGTTCCCCGACGACCCCGGATGGGGTGACGCCACGGCGGAGGCGCCGTTCTCCTCGGCCGAGAAGTGGAGCGGACAGTCGTACGGCACCCACGGCAACTGGGTCCTCGGTGCGCCGGACGTGCTCCTCGACCCCGGCAGCGACATGGCCAGGCAGGCCGAGGAAGTGGGGTCCTCGGGACTGCGGGTGCTCCTGCTCGGCAGTTGCGACGTTCCGGTCGACCACCCCGCGGCGCCGGGCGCAATCACACCCCGGGCACTGGTGATCCTGGAGCAGCGGGTGCGTCCCGACGCCCGCGGCACCCTCGAGTACTTCGCGAGCCAGAACGTCACGGTGAAGGTCATCTCGGGTGACAACGCCGTGTCGGTCGGCGCGGTGGCCGGATCGCTCGGACTGCCCGGCGGCGACCGTCCCGTCGACGCCCGCGAACTGCCCGACGACCGCGACGCCCTCGCCGAGACCCTGGAAACGTCCACCACGTTCGGCCGCGTGCGCCCCGATCAGAAGCGGGAGATGGTGGGGGCCCTGCAGTCTCGCGGTCACACCGTCGCGATGACCGGCGACGGCGTCAACGACGTGCTGGCCCTCAAGGACGCCGACATCGGGGTGTCGATGGGCTCGGGCAGCCCCGCCACCCGCGCGGTGGCGCAGATCGTGTTGCTGGACAACAAGTTCGCCACCCTGCCCTATGTGGTGGGTGAGGGCCGCCGGGTGATCGGCAACATCGAACGCGTCTCGAACCTGTTCCTCACCAAGACCGTGTACTCGGTGTTGCTTGCCTTCCTCATCGGCATTACCGGTGTGCTGTCGCAGATCTTCCACTTCGAGCCCGTGCCGTATCCGTTCCTGCCGCGGCACGTGACGATCGCCGCCTGGTTCACCATCGGCATTCCCGCGTTCATCCTGTCGCTGGCCCCCAACAACGAGCGGGCGCGCTCCGGCTTCGTGCCGCGCGTGATGCGTCTCGCCGTGCCGTCGGGGGTGATCATCGGTGTCACGACGTTCATTTCGTATCTCCTCGTCTACGCCGGCCCGGATCAGACGGAGACACAGAAGATCCAGGCGGGCACGTCGGCACTGATCACCCTCATCATGATCGCGCTGTGGGTGCTGGCCGTGGTCGCGCGGCCGTACGTGTGGTGGAAGCTGGTGCTGATCTGCGGATCCGTAGCGGGATATCTCATCCTGTTCGCGTTGCCGTTCACGCGGGAGTTCTTCAAACTCGATCCGACGAACGTCGGCGCCACGACCTCCGCTCTCGTGTGCGGGCTCGTGGGAGTGGTTCTCGTCGAAATCGGATGGTGGGTGACGGGCCGCCTGCACGGTGAGCATCGCCGCCTCTTCGCGGTGCCGGAAGACCTGCCGGGCGTGCACTGACGCGATTACCGCTCGCGACGATTCGAACGGTTGGCGTCGCCGAGTCAATGCTGTGAGACTGGGTGCACGGCGAGTGATCGAACTCGGTCGGAATGCGTGCGCATGCACCGGAGGAGGAAGAACGATGAGTTTCGTCGACACACTGAAGGGCCTGCTGGGCAAGGGGAGGGAAGCCGCTTCGCAGAACGCGGACAAGGTTCACGGCGCCATCGACAAGGCCGCCGACGTCGCGGACAGCAAGACCGGCGGCAAGTACAGCGACAAGATCGACAAGGCCGCCGACGCGGCGAAGAAGGCTGTTCCTCCGAAGGAGTGAACACTTCTCACACAGACGCGCGTGGGCCCCGGTTCTCGGACCGGGGCCCACGCGCGTCTTCGGAGATGACCCGCGCACGGCGGGCAGGCGCGGCAGAATCGGTGTCGTGAACGGCGTCCTCGTGCTCCTCGTCATCATCGCGGCCATCGCCGTGACGAGTTTCGCGAAGCGCCGGGACCTCCAGGCGCCGCTGGTGCTCGTCACCATCGGGTCGGTGGCGTCGTTCATCCCTGGGATGCCGCGCCTCGAACTGGACCCGGAGGCCATTCTCGGTGTGGTGCTGCCGCCGCTGCTGTACTCCGCGGCGCTCAAGTTCTCGGTGGCCACGTTCCGGCGCCACCTCGCACCGATTCTCCGGCTGGGGATCTTCACCGTCCTGGCGACCGCCGTCGGGGTGGCCTTCTTCTCCAACTGGCTGGTCCCCGAATTCACGCTCGGCGCGGCGCTGGTCCTCGGCGCCGTGGTCGCGCCGACGGACGCGGTCAGTGCCGTCGCGGTCGGCCGCAGGCTCGGCCTGCCGAACCGGGTGATCGCGATCCTCACCGGTGAGGGACTCGTCAACGACGCCACCGCGCTGACCCTGTTCACCGTCGCCGTCTCCGCCGTCGTCGGGGCGAAGATCCCGGTCCATCCGGTGGTGTTCTTCGGCTACGAGGTGGTCGGCGGGGTCCTGATCGGACTGGTGCTCGCCAAGATCGTCGAGTGGGTGCGTCATCGCATGTACGACTCACCGCTGGAAACGGTGCTGGGGCTGATGCTCCCGTTCGCCGCCTACCTCGCCGCCGAGGAGGTGCACGCGTCCGGCGTGCTGTCGGTGGTCGCCGCGGGGTTCCTGATGGGGCACAAGGCCACCGACGCCTCCGTGGCCACCCGCATCCAGGAGCGGTCGCTGTGGGAGAGCGTCGACCTCCTGCTCGAGATGTTCGTGTTCGCCTACATGGGACTGCAACTGAAGTTCGTCATCGACGACGTCCGCGACCAGGGCCTACCGGTGCACCACGTCTTCTTCTACGGCTTCGCGGTCCTTTTCGTGGTCATGGCGATACGGCCGGCGTGGATCCTGCTGCACTGGCTCCGCCGCCGGGTCGGGCTGGCGATCGAGGCGCCGGGCGGCTCGGTGGAACTCGGATGGCGGGAGAGTCTCGTCGTGTCCTGGGCGGGAATGCGCGGGGTCGTCACGCTCGCCGCAGCGTCCGGTGTGCCGGTGGTCATCGCGAGCGGGCAGCCGTTCCCGGGACGCGAGGTGATCCAGGCGATCGCGTTCGTCGTGGCCGTCGGCACGCTGCTGATCCAGGGCGCCACCATGCCGCTGCTGATCCGGAGACTCGATCTGGCGGATCCCGGCGAACGCGAGCGCGAGGAGGAACAGGTGAAGCTGGCCCGCGCGATCTCCCGCGACGCAGGCGAACGGGCCCTCGTCGAGTTCGCCGAACACCCGCCGGAGGGAATCGACCGAGCCGACCTGACCGACATCCTCGACCGGGTGCGGCGGTCGATGCGGGCGCGGCTCCAGGCCGAGGAAGCGGAGGACGCCGCGGAGAAGCAGCGGGCCGGCGCACTGTTCGACCACTACCGTCGCGCGGCCCTGCGCGCGCAACGCGAGGCGATCATCGCCGCCCGCGACGCGGGCACGCTCGACGACGAGGTGATGCGTAGCGTGTTGGAAGGCCTCGATGTGGAGGAGGCAGCAGCCGAGGAGCGGGTGCGGAGACGTCGCGAATGAGGTGCGAGGTGGGTGTGCGTCCGGTGCGAACCGCCGTGGTCGCCCTTGCCGGTGTCGTGGCGCTGACCGCCTGCGCCACGGACGAGGCGTCCCCGAGCAGTTCTCCCACCACCTCGGTGGCCGCACCCTCCGCCCCTTCCGTTCCGCAGGCGCCGACAGGGGATCAGCGTGGCGCGCTGACAAGCCAGGAGCCGGTGCCCGACATCGATCCGGCGATCACCGCACTCGGCGCGACGGCCACCCGGGTCGTCTACCGGTCGACGTCCGGTGTCGACGGCGGCGGCTCTGAGGTCGTGGGCACGGTCTTCACTCCCGCAGGCCCCGCACCGGACGGTGGCCGGCCCGTCGTCACGGTCGGGCACGGCACCACCGGCGTCACCGACGAGTGCGCACCCTCGTCGTCGCCGACCCTGCTGGGCACGACGAACCTCGTCCGCCCGCTGCTGCAGCGGGGGTACGTCGTGACCGTCACCGACTACCAGGGGCTCGGCACCGACGGCCCGCATCCCTACCTCGAACCCGACACCGCCGCCTACGACCTGATCGACGCGGTCCGGGCGGCGCGCAACGTGGTGCCGGACGCGTCGACGCGCTGGGCGGCGATCGGGGTCTCGCAGGGCGGTCAGGCGTCGTGGTCTGCAGCCGAGCACGCCGACGACTACGGCGACGGGCTCGCGTTCGTCGGCTCGGCGAACCTGTCACCCGCGGCCGATCTGTCGGGGATCGTCGCCGACGGGACCGTCGAACCACTGTCTTGGCCGCAGAAGATGTTCCTTCCCTACCTCCTCGAGGGACTGAAGGTGGTGCACCCCGAGCTGAATCCGGACGACTACATGCGCGGCGCGCTCGCCGCCACTCCCGACGTCACGCTGTCGTGCGTCGCCGCGAAACTTCCCGAGAAGTGGACGGTGGCAACCCAACTCACCCCCGCCGACACGGGTCCGCGGACGGAGGCCGACGCCGAGCGCATGCGAGGGTGGCTCGAGGACATCGCCCTGCCGAAGAACGGGGCGGGCGGGCCGATGCTCGTCGTGGTGGGGGAGCGGGACAACCTCATTCTGCCGCAATGGACTTCGCAGGCCGTCGACCACGCGTGCGCACTCGGTGGCGTCGTCGAGTTCGACTCCCGGCCGGGGGAAGGGCACGCCGACGGGCGCTCCGTTCCCGGCGCGGTGCAGTGGATCGCCGACCGCTTCGCCGGCGTGCCCGCACCCGACACGTGTCCCGAGGGAGGAACACCGTGAAAAACGGCGATCTCGAACGGCTGCGGGCGCTGTGCCTCGCCCTGCCCGAGGCGACGGAACGGGTCAGTCACGGAGAACCGGCGTGGTTCGTCCGCAAGGCACCGCAGTTCGCATCACTCGCCGACCGTCACCACGACGACCGGGTGTCGTTCTGGGCGGCGGCTCCGCCGGGGGCACAGCAGGATTGGGTACAGCGTGATCCCGGCAGGTTCTTCGTCCCGCCGTACGTCGGGGGACGCGGGTGGATCGGCGTCTATCTCGACGTCCGGCAGGATTGGGACGACGTCGCCGACATCGTCGAGGACGCCTACCGCACCGTCGCCCCGAAAACCCTGATCGCCCGACTGGACGCCGGCGAATGACGGGAACCGTCGTCGCCGTCGTCGCGTTGCTCGTCCTCATTCCCGTCGTCGCGTTCACCGCGGTGTGGCTGCGCGCCCGGCGCGAGCTGACGACACCCACCGAACGGGCCGTTCACACCACCCTGCACACGGCGTCGCTGGCGGCGCGCCCGTTGCGGCGGGGACTCGACGAGACGTCGGCGGAGGAGGCCGCACCGCACCTGCGCCAGCTGACCGGCGCGCAGGCGCTGGGCGTCTTCGACGCCGCCGGTGACCTGCTCGCATGGAGCGGACCGCACGAGGCCATGACCGAACAACTGCACGACGCGGCCGCCCGCGCCGTCGACGGGGAGCGCCGGGTGCTCATCGCCTGCGGCGGCCTCGTCCGGGGCGCGGGCGACAACGCGGTGCGGGCGTTGATCGCCCAGCCCCTGATCATCGAGGCCACCGGCGTGGTCGGGGTGCTCGGCATCGTCATCACGGAAGACCCCGGTCCAGGCATGCTCGGCGCCGTCACGGAGGTCGCCCGGTATGCGTGCAGCCAGATCGAACTCGCCGACCTCGACGCGTCCCGCGCCCGACTCGACCGCGCCGAGGTCCGGGCGCTGCGCGCGCAGATCAGCCCGCATTTCATCTACAACGCGCTGAACACGGTGGCGTCGTTCGTCCGCACCGATCCCGATCGCGCCCGGGAACTGATTCTCGAGTTCGCCGACTTCACGCGGTACTCGTTCCGTACGGCAGGGGAGTTCACCCTGCTGGCCGACGAACTGCGCAACATCGACCGGTACCTCACCCTCGAGCGCGCCCGGTTCGGCGACGCCCTCGCGGTGAAATTGCAGGTGGCACCGGAGGTGCTGAACGTGGTGCTCCCGTTCCTCGCGCTGCAACCGCTGGTCGAGAACGCGGTGCGGCACGGAATCGCCGCCAAACCGGACGGCGGCACCGTCAGCATCGTCGCCGCCGACGAGGGCACCGACTGCGTGATCAGCGTCGAGGACGACGGGGTCGGCATGGATCCCGAACTGCTGCGGTCGGGGTCGCTGGACTCGGTGGCCGAGACGTCGGGGGTGAAGGAGGCGGCGCACGTCGGGCTCGCCAACGTCGACGACCGCCTGCGCGCAGCGTTCGGCAACGACTACGGACTCGTCGTGGAGACCGCGCCCGGTGCGGGCACCAAGGTGAGCATGCGCGTCCCGAAGTTCCGGCGGGGGATCTCGACGTGAACGGGAAGAGTCCGTGCGACGATTGCTGTCGTTGTGAACCACACTGACGACAAGTCTCCGGACGCACCCCTCACCGTGCTGGCCGTCGACGACGAGAAGCCCGCCCTCGACGAGCTGGCGTTCCTGCTGCGCGCCCAGGACGCGGTCGGGGACATCCGGACCGCGGGAGATGCCACCACGGCGCTGCGCATACTCCGCGACGGCGAGATCGACGCCGTCTTCCTCGACATCAACATGCCCGGACTCGACGGACTCGAGTTGGCCGGGATCCTCGCGAACTTCGCGTCCCCACCGCAGGTGGTGTTCGTGACCGCCCACGACGACCGGGCCGTCGCCGCCTTCGACCTCGGAGCCGTCGACTATCTGCTCAAACCCCTGCGCGAGGAGCGGCTGGCGGAGTCCGTGCGCCGCATCGTCGAGGGGCGCCGCAGGAGGGTCGACGCGGGACCGGCCGCCCCCACCGACGAGGTGATCCCGGTCGAACTCGGCGGCATCACCACTCTCGTGCACCGGTCCTCCGTCGAGTGGGTCGAAGCGGACGGCGACTACGCCCGGCTGCACACCGCGGACGGCTCCCACCTCGTCCGCATCCCCATCTCAGCACTGGAGACGCGCTGGGCGGACGCCGGGTTCCTACGGGTCCACCGCTCGTACCTCGTCGCGTTGCCGCGGGTCACCGGAATCCGGACCGTCGGCAACGGTCTCGTCGTGTGCCTCCGCGCGCACGGCGACCACCCGCCCGTCGAACTGCCGGTCAGCCGCAGGCACACCCGGATGCTCAAGGACCGGCTGGTCCGGGCGCCGAAACAAACGTGGACCGCGCGATGAGTTCGCCGGAGCGGGTGCGGGTCGTCCTCGCCCAGCGCCGCGGTGCGCGCATCGTCCGCACCCGGGTCGAGGTGCAGGAACAGACCGCGGTAGGGGACGCGATGATCCGGGGGCTCGTGCGCACCCAGCTCGTGCTGGCCATCCGGCTCGCGCTCCTCGCGGCCTGCCTGCTGTGCGCGGTGCCGCTCGTGATGTTCCTGTTCCCGGCGTTGTCCGACGTGGCGGTGCTGGGAATCCGGCTGCCGTGGGTGGTGCTCGGGGCGCTCGTGTACCCAGTGCTCCTGACCACCGGCTGGATCTACGTGCGGCAGGCCGAGCGCAACGAACAGGAATTCGCCGACCTGGTGGACGACTGAGCATCCCGTGACCACCGACCAACCCATTCCCTGGTTGACCCTGGCCGGTCTCGCCGCAGCCGCGATCGCGACGGTGGCCATCGGCATCTACGGAGTGCGGCTGGCGCGCACCACCTCCGACTTCCTCGTCGCGTCCCGCAGCGTCGGACCGCGGTGGAACGCCGCCGCCATCTCCGGCGAGTACCTCTCGGCCGCATCCTTTCTCGGTGTCGCCGGCCTCATCGCGAAATACGGCGCGGACGCCCTCTGGTACCCGATCGGATTCACGGCCGGCTACCTCGGGCTGCTGCTGTTCGTCGCCGCACCGCTGCGACGCTCCGGCGCGTACACGGTGCCCGACTTCGCCGAGTTCCGGCTCGGCTCCCGCCGGCTCCGCACCCTCGCGATGCTCGTCGTCGCCGCCGTCTGCGCGCTGTACCTCGTCCCGCAACTCCAGGGCGCAGGGCTGACCCTGAACATCCTGCTCGGGGTGCCGACCTGGGTCGGGGCCGTCGTCGTCGGGCTCATCGTCATCGCCAACGTGGTGGGCGGCGGCATGCGGTCCATCACATTCGTCCAGGCCTTCCAGTACTGGCTCAAACTCACCGCGGTCGCGATCCCGGCGCTGGTGCTGTCGGTGTACTTCTTCGGCGACCACCACGAGCTGGGCGCCGCCGCACCACCCACCGTGAGCGAACAGACCACCGTCGACATCACCACCGACGTCGTCGTGCAGGTGTCCGAACCGGTGACCGTCGGCGGGTCGGGGACGATCGACGGGGCCCCGGCGACCGGTGACGTTCTCCTCGAGCCGGGCGAGCACCACCTCGGAGAGGGCACGTCGATGACCCTCGAGGCGGGCGCGCCGGTGCCCGTGGTCGCGGGCGCTCCCGCCGACAACTCCGACTGGATCGCCCCCGGCTGGGGATTCGGCGGCGACCACCCGATGTACCAGGTGTACTCGCTGATCCTCGCCACGTTCCTCGGCACGCTCGGGCTGCCACACGTGCTCGTCCGCTTCTACACCAACCCCGACGGGCGGGCCGCGCGGCTGACGTCGCTGGCCGTGGTCGGGCTGCTCGGAGTGTTCTACCTGTTCCCGACGCTGCTCGGGGTGTTCGCGCGGCTGTACGTGCCGCAGCTGCTCATCACCGGCACGTCCGACGCCGCGGTCCTGCTGCTGCCCGGCTCCGTGATCTCCGGGTGGGCCGGGCAACTCCTCGCCGCACTGGTGGCGTCCGGGGCCATCGCGGCGTTCCTGTCCACGTCGTCCGGCCTGCTCGTCAGCATCGCCGGGGTGCTCAGCACCGACGTCCTGCGCGGGCGGATCCGGGACTTCCGGATCGCCGCCGTCCTGGCCGGGGCGGTGCCGCTGGTGCTGTCGCTGGCGGTGACGTCGCTGGACCTGTCGCGCACGGTGGGGCTGGTGTTCGCGGTCGCGGCGTCGACGCTCTGCCCGCTGCTCGTGCTCGGCATCTGGTGGCGTGGACTGACGGCCGCCGGGGCGGGTGCCGGGATGGTCGCAGGCGGGCTCGTCGCCGGCTGCGCGGCCGGGATCTCGGTGCTCGGCGGCTTCACAGTCGACGTCTGGAACGGCTGGCCCGCTGCCATGGTCGCGTACCCGGCCGCCGTCAGCGTTCCGCTGGCCTTCGTCACGATGGTGCTGGTCAGCAAGGTGACGAAGCGTCAGATACCCGCCGACCTCAGCCGGATCTTCACCCGCATGCACGCCCCCGAGCGCCTCGGTGTGGGCTCCGACCGCGAGAGGGAGCTCCGCTCCCCGTGAGCCCTTTTGGTAGCTCCCGCAACCAGAAAGGCGCACGGGCGGCGAAGCCGCTTGTCGCGGTCGGGTGACCGTTCGACGCACAGTCCGGCAGCTCGTCGTGTGACAGGCGCCACAACCTATTTCTGTGACTCAACTCTCACTAACGTCGGTAACCAGTTCACTTCACACGACCAAGGAGTCTGCAGTGACCACAGCCGATCTCAGTGAGGGCGCACCGCAGAAGCGGCACGCCCCTGATGCGCAAGCCTTCGTAGACATGCAGGCGAGCCCGGAGTTCCAGGAGTTGCGACACCGCCTGCGTAGTTTCGTCTTCCCGATGACGGCGTTCTTCCTCGCCTGGTACGCGGCGTACGTCCTGCTGGCCACGTACGCGCCCGAGTTCATGGCCACCAAGGTGATCGGCAACATCAACCTGGGCATCATCCTCGGTCTCGGCCAGTTCGTGACCACGTTCGTGATCACCGCGCTGTACGTGAAGTTCGCCAACCGGGAACTCGATCCCCGCTCCGCCGCGATCCGCGACGAGCTGGAAGGACCGCTCAAGTGATCACCACACTCGCCGCAGGCACCGACGTTGGCAACCCGATCCTCAACATCGCCATCTTCGTGGCGTTCGTCGTGATCACGATGACCATCGTGATCCGCGCGAGCCGCACCACCAAGAAGGCCTCGGACTTCTACACCGGCGGCGGTCAGTTCTCCGGACCGCAGAACGGCTTCGCCATCGCCGGCGATTACCTGTCGGCCGCGTCGTTCCTCGGTATCGCCGGCGCCATCGCGGTGTACGGCTACGACGGCTTCCTGTACTCGGTCGGCTTCCTCGTCGCCTGGCTGGTGGCCCTGCTGCTGGTCGCGGAACTGCTGCGCAACACCGGCCGGTTCACGATGGCGGACGTGCTGAGTTTCCGGCTCAAGCAGCGTCCCGTGCGGATGGCCGCGGCGCTGTCCACACTGGTGGTCTCGCTGTTCTACCTGCTCGCGCAGATGGCGGGCGCCGGCGGACTCGTCGCGCTGCTGCTGAACATCGACGGCAAGGTCGGTCAGGGCGTCGTCGTCGCGGTCGTCGGCGTGCTGATGATCGTGTACGTGCTCGTCGGCGGCATGAAAGGCACCACCTACGTCCAGATGGTCAAGGCGGTGCTGCTGGTCGCCGGTGCAGGCATCATGTTCTTCCTCGTGCTGTTCGCGGTGCGCGGCAACTTCTCCCAGCTGCTCGCCGACGCCCAGGCGACGGTCGCCGGTTCGACGAACGAGGCGATCGCGGGCCGCGACATCCTCGCTCCCGGCGCCAAGTACGGCATCAGCTCGATGAGCAAGCTCGACTTCATCTCGCTCGGCATTGCCCTGGTCCTCGGTACGGCGGGCCTGCCGCACGTGCTGATGCGGTTCTACACGGTCCCCACCGCCAAGGAAGCCCGCCGCTCGGTCACGTGGGCGATCGGACTGATCGGCGCGTTCTACCTGTTCACGCTCGTCCTCGGCTACGGTGCCGCCAAGATGGTCGGCCCCGACGTCATCCTCGCAGCACCCGGCAAGGAGAACGCGGCGGCGCCGCTGCTCGCGTTCGAACTGGGCGGCACCATCTTCCTGGCGATCATCTCCGCGGTCGCGTTCGCAACGATCCTCGCGGTGGTTGCGGGCCTGGCGATCACGGCGTCCGCGTCGTTCGCCCACGACATCTACGCCAGCGTCATCAAGCGCGGACATGCGTCGGAAGAGTCGCAGGTGCGGGTTTCCCGGATCACCGTCGTCGTGATCGGCCTCGTGTCGATCGTCCTCGGCATCATGGCCATGGGCCAGAACATCGCGTTCCTGGTGGCGCTCGCCTTCGCGGTGGCCGCCTCGGCCAACCTGCCGACGCTGCTGTACTCGCTGTTCTGGAAGAAGTTCAACACCACCGGCGCCCTGTTCAGCATCTACGGCGGCCTGGTCAGCTGCCTCCTGCTGATCGCGTTCTCCCCGGCCGTGTCCGGTAAGCCGTCGTCGATGTTCCCCGACGCCGACTTCGACTACTTCCCGCTCGCCAACCCGGGCATCGTCTCCATCCCGCTGGCGTTCGTGCTCGGCATCGTCGGCACCTACATCGGCCGCGGCAAGGCGGAAGATCCCGCCAAGCAGGCCGAGATGGAGGTCCGCTCCCTCACCGGTGTCGGTGTGGAGAAGGCCGTCTCCCACTAATGCCTTC
Organism: Rhodococcus sp. LB1; assembly: GCF_001583455.1. NCBI lineage: Bacteria > Bacillati > Actinomycetota > Actinomycetes > Mycobacteriales > Nocardiaceae > Rhodococcus > Rhodococcus sp. LB1. Next base: position 14,879 of record NZ_LTCZ01000055.1, read on the forward strand.
GGCCTGTGAGTACTTAATAAGTACTCACAGGCCGTTAGGCTGCACCAATGGCGAAACTCACGGTCAAGACCGATGTTCCCCTCAGCCCCCAGGACACCTGGGACAAGGCCTCGAATCTGCAGGACTTCGACAAGTGGTTCGTCGTTCACGACGGCTGGCGCGGCGAGCTTCCCGAGACCCTCACGGCCGGAACCGAGATCAGTTCCGTCGTGACGGTCAAGGGACTCCGCAATCGCGTGAAGTGGACGATCAAGGAGTACGACGCACCGAACCGCATCGTCCTCAAGGGTGACGGCAAGGGCGGCGTGAAGCTCGGAATGGTGCTCGACGTCCAGGCGAAGGGCGACGCGTCCGAGGTGGCGTTCACCATCGAACTCGGTGGCGCACCGCTGTTCGGACCCATCGGCTCGGGTGTCGCGAAGGCGCTGAAGGGCGACATCGAGAAGTCCCTGCAGACGTTCGTCGAGCTGTACGCCTGATCAATCGAGGACGTGCGCGCCGCCGGTGTCGGTGATCCACTCGGCGGCAAGGGCGTCCAGCGTCCCGTCGGCGTAGAGCGAATCGACGGCCGCCGAGACGCACGCGGTGAGCGGACTGTTCTTCTCCAGCACGAGGCCGAAAAATTCGGTGACGGCGTTCGGGCGCGGGAACTGCCCGACGAGGACGCTGTCCTTCACCTCGTTGGCGGTGATCTGAAATCCGGTCGGGATGTCCACCACCAGCGCGTCGATGTCGCCCGCGGCCAGGGCGGCCTTGGCGTCGTCGGTGGTGGTGAAACTGACCGGTGCCTGGCGGGGCTGCACGGTCTGGGTGATGGCGTCGAAACTCGTCGACCCCACCTGCGCCCCGAGGCGGAACGGCGCGAGGTCGGCGAGCGATTTGGCTCTCGCAGCGGGCGAGTTCTTCAGCGCCAGCACCGACTGCGTGACGGCGTAATAGGGCGAACTGAAATCGACCGTCTCGCGCCGGGTGTCGACGATCGTGAACTGGTCGATGGCGAAATCGAAGTTCTTCGCACCGGGTGCCAGCGCGTCGTTGAACCCGACGGTCTCGAATTGCACCTGGTCCGGACCGTATCCCAGCTTCCCGACCACTTCCCGGGCGACGGCGCCCTCGTAGCCCTTGCCGTTGGACGGGTCACCGTCGACGAACCACGGCTGGTACGACGGACTGTCGGTGGCGATGGTGACCACGCCGTCCTGCGCGGTGACGCCGCTGCCGGGGGCACAGTCGCCGACCGCGCGGGTGGACGGAAGTTTGGTGAACGCTTCGGGAATCGTCGAGGCTTCGGCCTGGGCGTCGACCTCCGACGCGGTGTCGGTGGAGCAGGATCCGGCGAGCAATGTCAGTGCAGCGGATATGGCGGCGACGGCTGTCTTGGGTCCTCGGTGCACCCCGCCATCTTGCCTGGCGGGTAGCGATCCGGCCAGCGAAGCGGCCGCGCGGCGCACAATATGTATGTATTGGCGGAGGGAGGTGTGCGTGGCCACGGCGGGAACTCGGCAACTGACGGTCGACGGACATCGCCTGTCCCTGACCAATCTCGGCAAGGTCCTCTACCCGGAATCGGAAACGACGAAGGGCGAGGTCATCGACTACTACACGCGGATCGCGCCCGCCATGCTCCCGCACGTCGTCGATCGCCCCGCCACCCGTAAACGCTGGCCCAACGGGGTGGACAGCGAGCCGTTCTTCGAGAAGAACCTCGCGGCCTCCGCACCGGCGTGGTTGGAGCGCCGCGCGATCGAGCACTCGGATCGGTCGGTGCACTATCCGCTCCTGAACTCGGTCGCGGCGCTTGCGTGGGCGGGACAGCAGGCCGCACTCGAACTGCACGTTCCGCAGTGGCGGTTCGACGGCCCGCATCGGGGGCCCGCCACCCGGATCGTCTTCGACCTCGACCCCGGTCCCGGTGTGGGCCTGACCGAATGCGCGGAGGTGGCACGGGCCGTGCGCGACCTGGTCGCGAACCTCGGCTGGACCGCGTACCCGGTCACCAGCGGCAGCAAGGGTATTCACCTGTACGTGCCGCTCGACCGGAAGCTGGACGGTTCGGGCGCGTCCACCGTCGCGAAACAGGTGGCGACGGGACTCGAGAAGCTGCGGCCCGAACTCGTCACCGCCACCATGGCCAAGGCGGTGCGCGCGGGAAAGGTGTTCGTCGACTGGAGCCAGAACAATCCGTCCAAGACCACCATCGCACCGTATTCGCTGCGGGGACGCTCCCAGCCGTATGTCGCGGCGCCGCGGAGCTGGGACGAACTCGACGACCCCGACCTACGACAGCTGCGGTTCGAGGAAGTGCTCGAACGGTGGGAGTCGGACGGCGACCTGCTCGCCGGACTCGACCCGCCGATCGAGGACGCCGCCGCCCTCGCCGAGTACCGCCGCAAGCGTGATCCCGGACGGACACCCGAGCCGATGCCGGACACGGTGCAGCCGGGGGAGGGGAACAGTTTCGTCATCCAGGAACACCACGCTCGGCGCCTCCACTACGACCTGCGGCTCGAACGCGACGGGGTGCTCGTGTCGTGGGCGGTGCCCAAGAACGTGCCGACGACGACGGGGGAGAACCGGCTCGCCGTGCACACCGAGGATCACCCGCTCGAGTACCTGACCTTCTCGGGATCCATCCCGAAGGGCGAGTACGGCGGCGGCGAGATGACCATCTGGGACACGGGAACGTACGACACCGAGAAGTGGCGCGACGACGAGGTGATCGTCCAGTTGCACGGCGAGCAGGTGGAGGGCCGGTTCGCGCTGATCCGCACGAAGGGCGACCAGTGGCTGATGCATCTGATGAAGGACCAGACACCGGGTGGGACGCACACGTCCGAACTGCCCCGCGGACTGTCGCCGATGCTCGCGAGCCCCGGCACCCTCGACGGACTCAACGCCGACGAGTGGGCTTTCGAAGGAAAGTGGGACGGGATCAGGGTGATCGCCGAGATCAGTGGCGGCGAGCTGAGGCTGACGAGCCGGGCGGGTAACGACAAGACACGCGACTATGCGCGATTAGGTTGGCTGGCAGACTCTCTCGGCGACCACGAGGTGGTCCTCGACGGTGAAGTCGTCGCGTTCGACGAGCGGGGTGTCGCGAACTTCGGCCTGCTGCAGCAGGGCAACGAGCCGCACTTCCTCGCGTTCGACGTGCTGTACCTCGACGGAGTGTCGTTGTTACGCAAGAAGTACACCGACCGGCGCCGCGTCCTCGAAGCGCTGGCGGCCAAGGTGGACGACCTGGTCGTTCCGCCGCAGCTGCACGGGTCCGCGCAGGAGGCTCTGGACGAGAGCCGCGGCAAGGGCTGGGAAGGTGTCGTGGCCAAACGCCGCGAATCCGTGTACCTGCCGGGCAAGCGGGGGTCGAGCTGGATCAAGGTGAAGAACTGGCGCACCCAGGAAGCCGTGATCGGCGGGTGGCGTCGGGGTCAGGGCGGGAGGTCCACGGGAATCGGGTCGGTACTGCTCGGCGTCCCCGAGGACGGTGGGCTGCGCTACATCGGGCGCGTCGGAACCGGCTTCACCGAACGGGATCTGCACGAACTCGCATCCACCCTGGGACCGCTCGAAACCGACACCAGCCCGTTCGTCGAAGACCTGCCCACCGCCGACCGCAAGGGGGCCGTGTGGGTGACCCCCACACTGGTCGCGGAGGTGCGGTTCATGGATTGGACCGGCTCGAAGAGATTGCGGCACCCCAGCTGGCGTGGCCTCAGGGACGACAAGGCACCCGAGGACGTCGAAGAGGAGGTCTCGTCATGACCGGTATCCGATTCCAATCGACCCCGGAGAACGAAATCCCCGTCTCCGTGCCGGTCGACACCGTGCTGGCCCGCACCCAGTCGCTGGTGCTGTGGCTGACCGACGTTCACGTGTACAGCTGTGGTGTCGAATTCACGATCCAGGCTCGCAGGCCCGAGTCCACGGTGCTGCTCGACATGTTCGGCTTCGGTAAACCCGCGTCGCCGACGAGCAGCGGGCCGTTTCTGTTCGGCGTCGAGTACGCGGACGGCAGTGTGTTCACCAACCTTCCCGGCGCCCGCATGACCGACGGCCTACACGGCGGAGCAGGGCGCGGCGGGCCGCTCACCGGTGACAAGACGTACTTTCTCCAGCCCCTCCCGCCGCCGAAACGCTGGTCGATGATCACGGCGTGGCCCTACTTCGGTGTCCCGGAGTCTCGGACCGACCTCGATTCCGCCGTGTTCGCCGAAGCTGCGGAGCGGGTGGAGACACTGTGGCCGGAGCCGGTTCACGCGCTCGTCGAGGCACCGGACGGTCGACAGCAGCAGCCGGCGCTCGAGTTACCGCCAGGGGGCTGGTTCGAATGGGCCGGCCGACGCGGTGTCGAATGATCCGGGCGGTTCCTGTGTCGGGGTGCGCAGCGCCGGGGGTGTGAAGACCGGCAGGGGTGCGGACGTCGTGTCCTCGTCCTGGTGCTGCTCGGAGACACTCACGTCGGCGATCGGTGACGCCGTGCCGCTGGCGACGGCGATCCCGGCGGCGCCGACGACGGAGAGGGCGAAGGCCGCGCCCCCGCCGATCGCGATGCGGGTCTTGGTGTGGGACATGGTGTGGATTTCCTCCGGTGATCAGGGGCCGACGACGGTTCCGCCGTCGACGGGGCCGACTCCGCCGGGCGTCTCCGGGGCTGCGGGCGGGGCAGGCTTCGGGCCGCCGCCGACGGGGAAGGGATTGGTTTCGGGTTCGAGAACGCCCGGCTCGACCTGGCCCGGTCCTTCGAACGGACCCTTCGGCGGGTGAACGGGGTCGACCACGACGGGCGGATCGACGACGACGGGCGGGTCCACCACGACGGGCGGCTGGGCGATGGGCTGCTGGGCGATGGGCGGCTGGGCAACCGGCGGCTGGGCGATCGGTGCTCGGACGATGGGCGGTGCCGCCACGATGGGCGGAACGACACCCGGTCCCGGTGCGACCGTTTCGGTGTCGGCCGAATAGCCGGGCGCCGAGTATCCGGGATTCACTGAGTAGCCGGGGTCTGCGACGACGATCCGACTCGGGGCCGGCGCGATCGCCGGAGCCGGCTGCTGCTGCGAGATGGCCCCCTCCGAGCTCGGGGTCGGAGCCCCCTCGGTGTGTCCACCGGCAAGGACGATCACTGCGGCTCCTGCGAGGGAGAACGTGAGGGCGGCGGTTGCGCCGATCGCGATGCGGGTTGCGGTGTGGACGATGGGGAGCCTCCGGTGGATTGGGTGGTCTAGCTGGGCTGATAGACCAAGCTTGCGCCGGGCGCGAGCCTTTCGACAGGCACCCCAGGGTGCGCATCCCCCACCCCGCGGCGGAACCACGGTCGCAGCCGCTCCCGCGCTGTTTGCCGACGGATTTGCCGGAATCACAGGCAATTGCGTGGGAATCCGGCCAATGTCCGTGCGGCTGTGGCGCGCCGAGCGCTACCCACTCACGACCGGTCGCGGAACGTCATGACGAACCCGGCCATGGCGGCGAGCACGGCCAGGACGTAGACCGGCACCTGCACCCAGACGGGTGCGGTGCGGTTCACGATCATCGCCGCCGCCAGTGCGACGACGATGAGCACCACACCGTAGAACGGGGTGCGCTGAGGGTGGTCGCCTCGTGCCATACCCACCAGTGTGCACCGCGTCGGCGGCTATCCGACCGCCTCGGGCACCCGCGTCTGCGCGACCCACCGGCCGCGTTGCCGGGTGATCTCGATCGGGTGGTCGAAGCATTCGCTGATGGTGTCGGTGGTGAGGACGTCCGCGACGGGGCCCTGTGCGATCACGCGGCCGTCGCGGATGAGGACGGCGTGGGTGGTGGTGGTCGGGATTTCCTCGAGGTGATGGGTGACGAGGATGCTGGCAAGGCTCGGGTACGTGACGCGCAGTTCGTCGAGTGCGGTGAGGAGTTGTTCTCGCGCAGCCAGATCCAGGCCGGTGGCGGGCTCGTCGAGCAGGAGGAGTTGCGGCTCGGAAATGAGCGCCCGCGCGATCAGGGCCCGTCCGCGTTCGCCCTGGGACAGGTTGGGCCACAGGGCATCCGCGTGTTTCTGCATGCCGAGGGAGGCGATGAGTTCGTCGGCGCGGGCGACCTGGCCGGCGGTCGGTGACCACCTCGGCACGAATTCGGGTGTGTTGGTGAGGCCGGTGAGCACCACGTCGCGCACCGTCAGTGGCGCGTCGATCCGGTGTCGCGGGTTCACGTGCCCGATGTGGGCGCGCAACTCGCGCATGTCGACCCGGCCCAGCCGGTGGCCGAGGACGTGGACGGTGCCGTGGGTGGGGTGCGCGAAGGCGCCGAGCATGCTCAGCAGCGTGCTCTTGCCCGCACCGTTCGCGCCGAGCAGCACCCAGTGCTGTCCGCGTTCGATGTGGAGGGTGATGTCGCTGAGCAGATATCGCCCGCTCCGCACGAGGTCGACGTGCTCGATGCTGACGACCGAATCCGGGGTGGTCACTGATTTTCGCCTTTCCGCAGTATCGACATGGTCGGATCGAGGTTGGCGGCCGTCGCGGCGACGGCCGCATCGGCGTCGCCTGCTTCCAGCGCGCGAACCAGGTCGTCGTGGGCGCAACTCGTGTCGGGTCTGCCCGGTTCGTGGTCGACGAGTTCGGCGAGCGCGTCGACGAGGAGCGGCCGGATCGAATCGAACAGGGCGGACAGGATCGAGTTGCCTGCGATCTCCAGGATCGCGGCGTGGAAGTCGAGGTCGGCCGCGACGAAGACGGCGGTCGACTCGGTCGTGCTGTCGTGCCGGGCCGACAACTGCTCTCGCAGTCGCCGAAGATCCTCGGGGCGTGCGCGTTCCGCGGCGAGCCGGGCGGCCTCGATCTCGAGGGCGCGCCGCACCTCGTACACCTCGAGCAGGCGGGCGCGGCGTAGCAACTTCTCGAGTCCCGCACCGCCCGTGGGTGGTTTTGCGACGAACGTGCCGACGCCGTGCCGCACGTCGAGCAGGCCGTCGCGGGCGAGCAATCGGACGGCCTCGCGCACGGAGGAACGGCCGACGCCGAGTTCGGTGGCCAGTTCGGCCTCGCTGGGGATGCGACTGCCGAGGGCCCACTTGCCTTCGCGGATCCAGGCGGTGAGGAGTTCCTCGAGCTGGGGAACCAGCGGTCCGCTGCGGAGGGTGTGACGTCCGGCCATTCGGCGACGCTAGCACAGTCATCAGACGTCTGAGGACTGTGGTGGAGCCTATGGTGAACCGCAGACAACCAACGCAGCAGAGGAGAGGTGCACCATGGCCATCGCCACCGCAGACCGTGTCACGCGGGAAGAGTTGCTCGACTTCGTCCGTCCGCGCCATCGCAGTGTGCTGATCACCCGGAAGCGCTCCGGCGGCCTGCAGATCTCCCCGGTCACGTCGGGACTCGACCCGGAAGGCCGGATCGTCGTCGCCACCTACCCGCAGCGCGCCAAGGCCGCGAACGTGCGACACGACCCCGCCGTGAGCGTGTGCGTGCTCTCCGACGAGTTCAACGGCGCCTACGTGCAGATCGACGGCACGGCCGAGGTACTGGACATGCCCGACGCACTCGAGCCGCTGGTGGAGTACTTCCGCGGCATCTCCGGCGAGCATCCCGACTGGGACGAGTACCGGGACGCCATGCGGAAGCAGAACAAGAGCCTGATCCGGATCACCATCGACGAGTGGGGACCCATCGCGACCGGTGGCTTCCCGCCGGACGCCGATCGCGGATAGGTCCCCGTCACCTACTCGACGGCACCCGCCGAGCGCAGGTGCTCGATGCCCGCCGCGTCGTACCCGGCCTGCGCGAGGATCGCATCGGTGTCCTGCCCGGGCCGCGGGGCCGGCCGGGGAACGGGCGCCGGGGTGCGGCTGAAGCGCGGTGCCGGTGCGGGCTGGCGGATGCCACCCACCTGAACGAACGTCTCCCGTTCCTTGTTGTGGGGGTGCTCGTGCGCTTCCCACGGCGAGAGAACGGGCGACACGCACGCGTCGGAATCAGCGAACAGTGCCGCCCATTCGTCCCGCGGCCGGGTCGCGAACACCTCGGCGAGGCGCCTCTTCAGTTCCGGCGCCGCATCGAGGTCGTACTGCGACGGCAGATCCTCGCCGCTCAACCCCAGCACGTCGAGGAGTTCACCGTAGAAGTGCGGTTCGACGCACCCGACCGCCACGTGCAGACCGTCGGCGCACTCGTAGGTGTCGTAGAACGCGGCGGCCCCGTCGAGGACATTCTGCCCCCGACCCTCCTGCCAGAGACCGGCGGCGTTCATGCCGTGGACGAACGCCGTCAGCAGCGCAGCGCCGTCGACCATCGACGCATCCACCACCTGACCGCGGCCCGACCGGGAGCGCTCGTGCAGCGCGGCCAGGATGCCCATCGTCAACATCAGGCCGCCACCACCGAAGTCGCCCAACAGGTTCAGCGGCGGCACCGGCCGCTCCCCGGCACGCCCGATGGGTTCGAGCGCGCCGGCGAGAGCGATGTAGTTGATGTCGTGCCCGGCCCGCGGTGCGAGGGGTCCGTCCTGGCCCCAGCCGGTCATGCGCCCGTAGATCAGACCGGGATTGCGGGACAGGCAGTCGTCGGGGCCGATGCCCAGGCGTTCCGCGACGCCGGGACGAAAGCCCTCGACGAGGACGTCGGCGCCTTCGACGAGTGCCAGAACGGCCCCCAGCCCCTCCGGAGTCCGCAGGTTCACGGCGATCGACCGTCGTCCGCGGTCGAGCACACCCGACGGCGCCATCAGCCCGCTGCCGCCGTCACCGGCCCGCTCGACGCGGATCACGTCCGCGCCGAGGTCGGCGAGGATCATGCACCCGAATGGGGCGGGCGCGAGGCTCGCAATCTCGACGACGGTCAGCCCGCTCAGCGGCCCGCCGGTCACGACACCCCCTGCGCGTCGCGGGGCAGCCCGAGCATGCGTTCCCCGATCACGTTGAGCTGCACCTCGGTGGTGCCGCCGTAGATGGTGGTGGCGCGGCCGGCGATCAACTGCTCCATCGCCTTGTCGCTCGGCTCCCCGGGGATGCTCACCGCGCCCGCCGCCCCCAGTTCGGCGACGACGAATTCGGCGATCGACTGTCCGAGCCCCATGCCCAGCAGCTTCCCGACGCTCGACGTGGTGCTCACGTCCGCCCCCGACAGCTGCTTCAGCACGATCCGTGAACCGATCAGATCGATTGCCTGGCTCTCGGCCACCAGTTCGCCGACGCGGAAGCGTGCCAGCGGGCCGAGGTCGCGGCCGCGGGCGAACTGCAGTAGATCATTGTCGGTGGCGTAGGCCTCCATCTTCTGGCTCAGGGCCACCCGCTCGCCGGCGAGGGTCGTGCGGGCCACGTTCCAGCCGTCGTTCACGTTCCCGACCACGTTCTCGTCCGGGATGAACACGTCGTCGAGGAAGACCTCGTTGAACAGAGCAGATCCGGTCATCTCGCGCAGCGGCCGGACGGTGACCCCCGGCGTCGACATGTCCAGCACGAAGTACGTGATGCCCTCGTGTTTCGGTGTGGCCGGGTCGGTGCGGGCGATCAGCATCGCCCAGTCGGAGAACTGTGCCACCGTGGTCCAGATCTTCTGCCCGGTCACCGTCCAGCCGCCGTCGACCTTCTCGGCCTTGGTGGTCAGCGACGCCAGGTCGGAACCGGCCCCCGGTTCGCTGAACAGCTGGCACCACACCAGATCTCCGCGCAGGGTGGGGGCGGCGAGATCCCGCTTCTGCGCGTCCGTGCCGTGGGCGACGACGGCCTGCACCGCCCAGCCGCCCATCAGCAGCTGCGGCATCGGGATTCCGGCTGCCTTGATCTCCTGGGAGATGACGATCTGTTCGAGCGGGGACGCGCTGCGCCCGTACGGTTTCGGCAGGTGCGGCTGTACCCAGCCGCCGTCGCCGAGCGCGATCAACTGGTCGTCCTCGTCGAGGCCCACCAGCGGGGCGAGTTCCACCCGCACCTCGGTGCGGATCGCTTCGGCTTCGGCCGGCAGTTCCAGTTCGGACGTGCGGGCGGTACCTGCGAGGGACTGGTCGGCAACCCGAGTGGCCCGCTCCTCACGGGTGCCGAGGAGCCCCCGGACGGCCAGCGCCCGGCGGTAGTACAGGTGCGCGTCGTGCTCCCAGGTGAATCCGATGCCGCCGTGGACCTGGATGCAGTCCTGTGCGCACTGCACCGCGGCGTCGGGGACGACGACGGCGGCGATGTCCGCGGCGAAATCGGCGGTGTCGTCGCCGTTGTCGAGGGCGGACGCGGCATCCCACAGCACCGCGCGCGCCTTCTCCAGGGCGATGCCCATGTGGGCGCACTTGTGCTTGACGCCCTGGAACTGGCCGATCGGACGCCCGAACTGCACCCGCGTCTTCGCGTACTCGGATGCGGTGGACACGCACCAGGACATCACGCCGATCGCCTCCGCACCGAGGACGACGGTGGCGACGGACCGGACGCGCTGCTCGCTGAGCCCGTCGAGGATCCGGTCGGCGCCCACCTGAACGGCGTCGGCCGTGATCCGTGCCGAACCGCGGACCACGTCGATGCTGTCCTGCACCGTGACGGTGACGTCCGCGGAATCGACGACGACCCAGCGGACGTCGTCGCCGACGGTGATCGGGAGAAGCACGATGTCGGCGTGTTCGCCGCCGAGAACGGCGTCCGCGACCCCGGTGACGCGGTATCCGCCCTCGTGCGCACAGGCATCGAGTGGACGGCCCAACGCGACTGCGGCCGTGTGTGATCCGTCGAGCAGTCCCGGCATCAGCTCGATGCCGACCTTGGAATCGGCGGCCGCCACGAGGGCGGCGGACAGCGCGGTCGGGACGAACGGGCCCGGAGCGACCGTCCGCCCCAGGGCTTCGAGAGCCACCGCCATCGTGAGGAGCCCGACACCGTGACCGCCCTTGTCCTCGGGGATGTGCAGTCCCAGCAGGTCCTGACCGACGAGAGCATCCCAGAACGGCGGAAACTTGTCCTCGCCCGTGGACTCGACCGCGGACCGGACGTGATCGGAGGTGATGGTGCGTTCGGCGAATGCGCGGACCGAGTCGGCGAGGGCCCGGTGTTCCTCGGTGAGCCCGAGCCCGAGCTCGTACGTGTTCTTGGCCATGTCGGGGCCCTTCAGCCGAGCCGGTCGGCGAGGTCGGCGACGGTCCACGGGCCGTCGCTCTCGATGGTCGTGACGTCGTGCCAGCCGGCGAGCTCGGAGATGGCCCCGCCCTGCACAGCGAACACCTTGCCGGTGATCTTGCAGTTCGCGTCGGCGAGACGCGCGACGAGCGGAGAGATGTTGGTGGGGCTGAACGCGTCGAACTCGCCCTCCGGTACCTCCTCGGCGAACAGCGCGCCCACACCCGGGGTGGCCAGCGTGAGCCGGGTGCGGGCGATCGGCGCGATCGCGTTGACCCGGACGCCGTAGCGCTCGAGCTCGTCCGCGGCGACCAGGGTGAGTGCGGCGATGCCCGCCTTCGCGGCGCCGTAGTTGCCCTGGCCCGCGTTGGGCATGAACGTGCCCGACGCCGACGCGGTGTTGATCACGGACGCGTTCACGGTTTCGCCCGCCTTGGTCTGCGCCTTCCAGTACGCCGCCGCGTGGTGCAGGGTGGCGGCGTGGCCCTTGAGATGCACGGCGATGACGGCGTCCCACTGGCTTTCGGTCATGCCCGCGATGAAGGCGTCCCGCAGGATGCCCGCGTTGTTGACGAGGACGTCGAGTCGGCCGAACTCGCTCACCGCTTGATCGACGAGTCCTTCGGCGCCGGCCCACGACGCGACGTTGTCGGTGTTCGCGACTGCCGTGCCGCCCGCGGCGACGATCTCGTCGACGACCTGCTGCGCCGGGCCCGCGTCCTCGCCGGTGCCGTCGTTCGCGCCGCCGAGGTCGTTGACGACCACGGCAGCGCCCTCACGGGCGAAGAGCAGTGCGTGCTCCCGGCCGATTCCGCGTCCGGCGCCGGTGACGATGGCGACCCGTCCGTCGAGTGTTCCCATGTGCGTACTCCTAGGTTTCTGTGTCCGCGATGACGGCGAGGCCGTCCTTGATGACGAGTTCGGCGCCGACGGTGGTCTCGTAGGCGTACGACGTTCTCCCGGCCGTGGACTCGGCGACCTGCCGGAACTGCGTGGCGATGTCCTGGTCGGGCAGGACGGGTTTCGCGAACCGCACCGCGAGCCGGCGGAGACGTTCGACCCGGCCGTCGGCGAGTTCGGTGAGCGCCGCCCACGACGTGAACGCCATGGTGCACAGGCCGTGGTTGATGATTCCGGGAAGTCCGGACATCCGGGCGATCTCGTCGTCCAGGTGGATCGGCATCGGATCACCGGAGGCGGGCGAGTACCGGAACGTCTGGTCGTCGTCGATGTGCTGGGTGATCGACGCGACCGGGGCCTGTCCGCGCAGGGACTCGTCGAACCGGTGGGTGGGTGCACGGTCGCCGAGTCCGGCTCCCGCATCGACCTTCCGGAAGAACGCGGTCATCCACTGCTCGTTGACCAGTTCTCCGTCGTCCGTGGTGGTTTCGACGTAGACGACGACGGTGGAGCCGTTCTCCCGGCCCTCGAATCCGATCGGTTTCGCGCGGACCACGAGGTTGTCGCCGGGACGGATCGGACGGTGGAAGTGGAAATCCTGCTCCCCGTGCACGAGTTTCATGAGCAGTTCGACCGGGGCGACGGACAGTGCCGCCGGTGCCATCGACGTGAACGCGGGGACCACGGCGAACAGCGGTGGCGCGACCTCGCCGGCGAGGTGGCGTTCGATGGGATCGCTGGTGGCCGCTGCGTATTCGGCGATGCGCTCGGCGGTGACCTCGAACCGCTGCGGTTCGGTCCACTCGCCGAGGCCGCTCGTGTCGAATTCGACTGTGGAGGTGGTCATGCGGATCAGCCCACCATGTCGGCGAAACCGGCCAGGGACGCCTCCAGATCCGCCTTGGCGTTCTTGGCGACGGCCTTGCCGATGGGGCCGACGATCATCGTGCCGGTAAAGCTTGCGTCGATGATCGCCGTGGATCCGGCACCGTCCGGCTCGACCTTCAGCGTGAATTCGACGGTGACCCCCGCCATACCGGTGCCGGAGATCTTCACCATCTCGGGCACCTGCACCTCGGTGACGGTCCACTCGATCTTGTTGGCCATGCCCATCACGGAGACGACCTCGGTGAACTTCGATCCGAGTGCCACCTCGGCGGGAATCTCACTCTTCCACGACTGGTGGATGGTGAGCCACTCCTCCCAGCGGGACAGGTTGGAGAGCGCGTCCCACGCCTTGTCGGGGGACGCGGGCAGGGACGCTGCGACGGAAACGGAAGCCATGATGTACTCCTGGTGTTCGAGGTGAAAGGAATTGTGAGAGAGACGGATCAGAGTGCGCGGTAGGCGGTGACGACGACGGCACCACCGAGGCCGATGTTGTGCTGGAGGGCGACCGCGGCGCCGTCGACCTGGCGCTTGTCGGCCGTGCCGCGGAGTTGCCAGGTGAGTTCGCTGCACTGGGCGAGTCCGGTGGCGCCGAGGGGATGTCCCTTGGAGATGAGACCGCCGGACGGGTTGACCACCCAGCGCCCGCCGTACGTGGTGTCGTCGTTGTCGACGAGTTTGCCGCCCTCGCCCTCGCCGCACAGGCCGAGCGCCTCGTAGGTCAGCAGTTCGTTGGTGGAGAAGCAGTCGTGGAGTTCGATGACGTCGATGTCGTCCGGTCCGATGCCTGCCTGTTCGTACACGCGGGCCGCGGCCGTGCGGGTCATGTCCGCGCCGACCAGGCTGATCGCACTCCGGTCCTCGAACGTGCTCGGGAGGTCGGTGACCATGGACTGGCCGACGATCTCCACGGCCTGCCCGGCGAGGTCGTGCTTGTCGGCGAACTCCTCGCTCACGACGACGACGGCGCCGGCGCCGTCCGAGGTGGGGGAGCACTGCAGTTTGGTCAGTGGCCCGTAGATCGGCTTCGAGCCGAGGATCTCGTCGAGCGTGTACTCGTCCTGGAACTGGGCGTACGGGTTGTTCTGTGAGTGGCGGTGGTTCTTCACGCCGATCTCGGCGAACTGTTCCGCCGTGGTCCCGAACCGTTCCATGTGTTCCTTGCCGGCGGCGCCGAACATGTAGGGGGCCGGCGGCATCGCGAACTCCTGAAGTTCGGCGAGCGCGAGGAGATGGCGCATCATCGGCTGTTCCCGATCGTCGTACGTGGACCCGAGCGAACCGGCCTGCATCTTCTCGAAGCCCAGCGCGAGTGCGCAGTCCACCTGACCGCTCCGGACCGCCTGTGTGGCGAGGAAGAGCGCGGTCGACCCCGTCGAACAGTTGTTGTTGACGTTCACGATGGGAATGCCGGTGAGGCCGAGTTCGTAGACGGCCCGCTGTCCCGACGTCGACTCGCCGTACACGTATCCGACGTAAGCCTGCTCCACGAGCCGGTACTCGATCCCGGCGTCCTCGAGTGCCCTGCCACCGGCCTCGCGCGCCATGTCGGGGTAGTCCCACTCGCGTGCACCCGGCTTCTCGAACTTCGTCATCCCGACGCCGACGACGAACACCCTGTTACCCATTGCGGCTCCCTGAGTCCGGAGAATGTGTGTGTGACACCCTGTCTGTGAGACAGTCTGTCCAGTCAACAGTCGGATGGGTAACGTATGCGTGATGCCGGACAAAGTGGAAACCGCCGCGTCGCCCCAGGGCGACGGCCGCGCCACGCGCTGGGAGGACCACAAGGCGGAACGCCGAAGCCGGATTCTCGAAGCCGCGATGGACGCCATCAACGAGGACGGTCCCGACGTGGGCGTCCAGCAGATCGCGAACCGCGCCGACGTCCCGCGATCGGTGGTCTACCGGATCTTCACCGATCGCGGTGACCTCGACGAGCAGCTACGCGGGCGCATCATCGAACGACTGATGGCGGACCTCGCGCCCACGTTGACACCGGAGGGGACCGTGGGCGAGGCAATCGCCCGCGCCGTCGAGACGTACCTGCGGTGGATCGTGGAATATCCACGGCTCCACCAATTCCTCGGCACCGGATCGCCGAGCAGGCGAACGACCGGCTCACGTGTGGTCACCGGAACGAAGACCGCGATCGCGCTCCAGTTGTCGGGTCTGCTCGCGACGGTCCTCGACACGGTGGCCGGCAATTCGGACCTGGCCGAGTCGCTGGCCTTCGGGTTGGTGGGACTCGTGGACGCCAGCGTCAATCGATGGCTGAGCAACCCGCAGTCGGCGCTCGGCAGCGACGAGCTGGCCGAGTTCCTCGAGGTGTCGATCTGGCAAGTGCTGCACGGCAATCTGGCGCGGATCGGCGTCACCATCGACCCGTCGACCCCGGTGTCGGAACTGCAGTAGTCGGCCGGGTGTGGCCAGCTACCATGGCTTCCATGCCCTCCCGGCGAGGTTCACCGGCCGCTTCCGAGCAGGCCTGGGTGTCGGACACAGCGGTCGGCGACGCCGTCGCGCGCTTCGCCAGTGCCTGGGAGTCCTCGTCGTCCGCGCCCGATCTGGTCGCCTACCTGCCCGTGTCTCCCGCGCTCCGCCGGGTCACGCTCATCGAACTCGTCAAGGTCGACCTGGAGAACCGCTGGCTGCGCGGCGACCACCCGAAGCGGCTCGGCCAATACTGTGAGGAGCTGCCCGAACTGCGGCGGTGGCCGTTGCCGCCGGATCTGCTGTACGAGGAGTTCCACATCCGGCGGCGCAGCGGGGAGTCGGTCGAGGCGAGCGAGTACACGCAGAATTTTCCGGGTCAGGCCGGTGAGCTCGACGAACTGCTCGGCACCGGCGAGTACCACAGCACGGCACTCCATCGCGGGGAGACGACGCTGTCGGTGTCTCCGGGGAGCGGCGGAACGCTCGACGATCTGGAGGTGGGCCAGCGGATCGACGATTTCGATCTCGTGACCGGTCTCGGCAGGGGCGCGTTCGCGCGGGTGTTCCTGGCCCGGCAGCGGTCGCTGCAACGGATGGTCGCCGTCAAGATTTCCCTGGACCACGGCACCGAGCCGCAGACTCTGGCCCAGTTCGACCACGACTACATCGTCCGGGTCTTCGATCAACGCCTCCTCGCGGGCCGTGACCTGAGACTGCTGTACATGCAGTACGTCCCGGGCGGCACCCTGCTCGACGTGGTCGCCCGGGTTCGTGAGACGCCACCGGACTCGCGCAGCGGCGCCGTGCTGCTGGACGCGATCGACCGGGCCCTGGTCGGTCGAGGCGAGATCCGGCCCAGCGAATCCGGGGTGCGCCGGGAGATCGCGACGCTGACCTGGCCCGAGACGGTCGCCTGGCTCGGCCGGCGGCTGGCGGAGGCGCTCGACTACGCCGGACGCCACGGCGTCCTGCACCGCGACGTCAAACCGGCGAACGTGTTGCTGACGACGGAGGGCGTCCCCAAGCTCGCCGACTTCAACATCAGCTTCAGCCGCAACGTCGCCGGGTCGAGTCCGGTCGCGTACTTCGGCGGCTCGCTGGCCTACATGTCACCGGAACAGCTCGAGGCGATCCACCCGGACCGGCCGGGCGCACCCGGCGATCTCGACACCCGCAGCGACCTGTATTCGCTCGCCGTCGTGCTGTGGGAGTTACTGACGGGCAGAAGACCTTTCGACGACAGCGACGCCGAACTGCACTCCCACCCGCCCGGCGACCGCACCACTCTCGACGCGATGCTCGCGCGGCGGCGCGGACCGGACGAACCGGCCGCCGACGCGCTGCCCGCCGACTGTCCGAACGCGCTGCGGCGAGTGTTGCTGAAATCGCTGGCGCCGGCACCGAAGGATCGGTTCTCCTCCGGTGCGGAACTCGCCCAGCAGCTCGACGTCTGCCTCGACGCGCACGCCCGCGATCTGGTCGATCCGCCGCCGGGAAGCTGGCGGCTGCGGATGCGGCGGTGGACGCACCCGATCATGTTCCTGGCCATCGCAGTTCCCAATCTGCTGGCGATCCTCTACAGCTACCAGCACAACAGCACCCTGATCATCAGCAAGCTGCCGCCCGCCGCGCAGGAGAACTTCGAGCGGATCACCCGGATCGACTACACGGTCGCGTTCCTCATCGGAGCCGTGGGCACGCTGTCGATGGTGCTCTACCTGACGATGGTGGCCGGCGGGCTGCGCCGGGGGCGGGTCTACACCGGCGCCCAGCTCGCCCGGGCGCGCCGGGACACCCTGCTGCTCGGCCAGCGGTGTGCACTGCTCTGCCTCGGTCTGTGGATCGTCAGCGGCCTCGTCGTGCCGATCACGTTGGAGGTGAGCGGCAGTCAGGTTCCGTGGAACACGATCGTCCACTTCACTGCATCTCAGCTCGTGTGCGGAGCGATCGCGGTGGTCTACCCGTTCTTCTTCGTGAACTTCTACGCCGTCCGCTGCCTCTACCCGGTGTTTCTGCGGCACGGCGAGATCAGTGCGTCCGACGCCCGGATGCTGCGACGGCTCGGGCGACGCAGCACGTTCTTCCTCGCCGCGGCGGCCGCCGTGCCACTGCTCGGAATCGCGGGGGCCACGTTCATTCCCCCGGAGGACCTGCCCCGGGTGATCGTCGCGCTCCGCGTCCTGTGCGTCGGCAGCGTCGTTGCGTTCGTCGGGGCCTACTGGATGTTCCGGATGCTGTCCGAGGATCTGCAGGCGCTGCACCGCGTCGTGTCCGGTGCGCCGCGGCACGAGTGATCAGGCCGAACCCGTGAACGTCAGCCACAGCAGCGAGACGTTGAGCACGACGATCAACGACGCCGCCACCCAGGCGGCGGCCGTGGTGGCCGTCGCGTTGCGGTGGACGCCCATCAGGTCGCGGCTCGACGTCATCCGTACGAGTGGAATCACCGCGAACGGGATGCACAGGCTGAGAACCACCTGACTGAGCACGAGCGCGAACGTGGGATCGACGCCGACCGCCAGCACGACCAGTGCGGGAATCAGGGTGACCACCCGGCGCAGCAGCAGCGGGATGCGCATCGACAGCAGGCCGTACATGATCTCGGACCCGGCGGCGCAGCCGATCGACGTGGACGCCAGGCCGGAAGCCAGCAGTCCGACGGCGAAGATGACGGCGACGGTGGGGCCGAGCGAACTCTGGATGGCGGCGTGCGCGCCGTCGATCGAATCGGTGCCCGGAATGCCGCGCAGGGCTGAGGCGGCGAGCAGCAGCATGCCGATGTTCACCGCGCCCGCCACGATCAGCGCACCGACCACGTCCCACTTCGTCACCCGCAGCAGTCGCGCGAGGCGGGGGCCTTCCAGGTCGTTCCCGTGCCGGTCGCGGGCGAGGGCGGAGTGGAGGTAGATCGCGTGCGGCATCACGGTGGCGCCGAGCATGCTCGCGGCGAGCAGTACCGTCTCGGTGCCCTCGAAACGCGGCACGAGTCCGGCAAGCGCATCCGTACCCGACACGTCGGTGAACGCGAGTCCGGTGAGGAACCCGACGGTGATGATCGTCAGGAGTCCCATCACGACGAACTCGAACGTCCGCTGACCGCGGCGGCTCTGGATCGACAGGATGCCCATCGACACGACGCCCGTGATCAGGCCTCCGACGAAGAGGGGAACGCCGAACAGGAGATTGAGTGCGATCGCGCCGCCGATCACCTCGGCGAGGTCGGTGGCGATCGCCATCGCCTCCGCCTGCAGCCAGAACGCGCGGCGGTTGCCGGTCCGGAGGCGGGTCCCCAGCATCTCGGGCAGTGATTTGCCGGTGACCAGCCCGAGTTTCGCGGACAGGTACTGCACCAGCACGGCCATGGCATTGGCGAGCACGAGCACCCAGACGAGCAGGTACCCGTACTTCGCGCCCGCAGTGAGGTTGGCGGCCACGTTTCCGGGGTCGACGTACGCGATGGCCGCCACGAACGCGGGACCGAGGAGCGCGACTGTCCGGATGCTGCCCTTGCGGGGAGCGCGGCGCGGGAGGAGGGGTCTGGGGGCCTCGATGCTCACTGGACTCCTGATCGTGGTCGCGTCGATCTACCTGCTGATTCGTATCTCCGCACTATAGATTTAGGTGGCACGAACTTTCAAGTGCGGGGGCTGGATCGGCTCGGAATTGCCACCTCCGGCGCTATATTGACTAGAACGTGTTCTACTTGCGGTGGAAGGGAGTCCCGATGGGTCAGGTTCTCGACAGAATCGAAGGCGTCGCCGAGGAGATTCGTGGGCAGGCCGTCCAGTCGGAGGAAGACTGCAGACTCACCGACACCGCCGCCGGCCTCCTGCGCGACTCCGGGGCGATCCGATTGCTGCAGCCCAAGCTCTACGGCGGCTACGAGGTCCACCCCCGCGAGTTCGCCGAGACCGTCATGGGAGTCGCCGCACTCGACGGTGCGAGCGGATGGGTCACCGGGATCGTCGGCGTGCACCCGTGGGAACTGGCGTTCGCCGACCCGCGGGTGCAGGAGGAGATCTGGGGCGAGGACAACGACACGTGGATGGCGTCGCCGTACGCGCCCATGGGTGTCGCGACACCGGTCGACGGCGGGTACGTCCTGAAGGGGCGGTGGTCGTTCTCGTCCGGAACCGACCACTGTCAGTGGGCCTTCCTCGGGGCGATGGTCGGTGACGGCGAGGGTGGCATCGCAATGCCGCCCTCGTCTCTGCACGTGATTCTGCCGCGCACCGACTATCAGATCGTCGAGGACACGTGGGACGTCATCGGACTGCGCGGAACGGGAAGCAAGGACCTGATCGTCGACGGTGCCTTCGTCCCGGGCTACCGGACGTTGAACGCGTCGAAGGTGATGGACGGACGTGCGCAGAAGGAGGCGGGCAGGCCGGAGCCGCTGTTCAACATGCCGTACTCGTGCAAGTTCCCCCTCGGGATCACCGCCGCCGTCATCGGTATCACCGAGGGCGCGCTGGCCTGTCACATCGCGGTGCAGAAGGACCGCGTCGCCATCACGGGCCAGAAGATCAAGGAGGATCCCTACGTGCTCAGTGCGATAGGAGAGTCCGCCGCCGAGATCAATGCGTCGCGGGTCTCCCTCATCGAGACCGCGGACCGGTTCTACGACAAGGTCGACGCGGGCAAGGAGATCACATTCGAGGAGCGTGCGATCGGACGCCGCACCCAGATCGCCGCGGCCTGGCGTGCGGTGCGTGCCGTGGACGAGATCTTCGCGCGCGCCGGCGGTGGCGCGTTGCACTACAAGACACCGATGCAACGGTTCTGGCGCGACGCGCACGCCGGTCTGGCGCACGCGGTCCACGTGCCCGGACCCACCAACCACGCGAGCGCGCTCACCCAGCTCGGCGGCGAACCGCAGGGGATGATGCGCGCCATGATCTGAAGCACCGGGAGGCCGAGGCTCGCGCCTCGGCTCCCGGCATCGGATCAGAGTGCGGCTGCGGCGAATCCGGTCTCGAGGTCGGCGAGGATGTCGTCGAAACCCTCGATGCCGACGGCGAGCCGGACCAGTCCGGGAGTCACACCGGCGGCGAGCTGCTCCTCCGGGGTCAGCTGCGAGTGCGTGGTGGACGCCGGGTGGATCACCAGCGAGCGCACGTCGCCGATGTTCGCGACGTGGCTGTGCAGGGTGAGCGCGTTGACGAACTTCTTGCCGGCATCGACACCGCCGGCCAGTTCGAACGTCACGATCGCGCCCGGACCCTTCGGGGTGAGCTGCTGTGCGCGCTCGTGCCACTGCGAGGACGGCAGACCCGCGTACGCCACGGACGTGACCTCCGGGCGGGCCTCGAGGAACTCGGCCACCTTCTGGGCGTTGGCGACGTGCCGCTCCACGCGCAGGCTGAGGGTCTCGATGCCCTGCGCGATGAGGAACGCGTTGAACGGGGCCACCGCCGAACCGAGGTCGCGCAGCAACTGCACGCGAGCCTTCAGCGCGTAGGCCGGGGCGCCGAGGTCCGCGAAGACGACACCGTGGTAGCTCGGGTCCGG
>NZ_LTCZ01000055.1:35713-36118 GCF_001583455.1 Rhodococcus sp. LB1
CACGATGTCCGCGCCGTGCTTCAACGGTTGCAGCAGGTACGGCGTGGCCACCGTGTTGTCGACGATCAGCGGGATCCCGTTGTCGTGGCCGACCTTCGAGATTCCCGGGATGTCCAGGATGTGGTTCTTCGGGTTGGCGATCGTCTCGCCGTAGAACGCCTTGGTGTTCGGGCGGACGGCGCTGCGCCACTGCTCGAGGTCGTCGGGGTCCTCCACGAACGACACCTCGATGCCGAGCTTGGGCAGCGTGTAGTGGAAGAGGTTGTAGGTGCCGCCGTACAGGTACGGGCTGGAGACGATGTG
The DNA here is from genome assembly GCF_001583455.1 of Rhodococcus sp. LB1. Taxonomy (NCBI): domain Bacteria; kingdom Bacillati; phylum Actinomycetota; class Actinomycetes; order Mycobacteriales; family Nocardiaceae; genus Rhodococcus; species Rhodococcus sp. LB1. Next base: position 36,017 of record NZ_LTCZ01000055.1, read on the forward strand.
GTCGCCTGCCTCCGCGAGGTTCAGCACCGCAAAGGTTTCCGCGGCCTGCCCGGAGGCCAGCAGCAGTGCGGCGACGCCGCCCTCGAGGGCGGCGATGCGCTG
>NZ_LTCZ01000055.1:36172-39039 GCF_001583455.1 Rhodococcus sp. LB1
GTGGTCGCGTCGGACGTCTGTCCGGCGTGGATCTGCTTGGTCTCGAACGACCAGTTGACGGTGGGATCGATGCTCTCGGTCACGAGTGGTGTACTCCAGATTCGGTGAGGTGGATGTGGTGAATCAGTTGTCGCCGGTGAGTGTTTCGACCACGGTGTGGACCGGGGTCTGATTGCGGGTCAGGTCGAGGACGGGGCAGTGCGCATCCACCGCTTCCTGCAGTTCGAGGTAGCGCTCCCGCGATTCCGGGCCGGTCAGCGTCACGACGACGCGCACTTCGCCGAACCCGGCACGGACGGCGTCGTCGAAGCCGAAGAACCCGCGCACGTCGAGGTCGCCCTCCGCGCGCGCCGAGATGTCGTCGACGCGGACACCGAGCTTCTCGGCCCAGAAGCGGTACGTCACCACCTGGCAGGAGAGCAGTGAAGCGAGGTAGTACTCCACGGGATTGGCGGCCGAGTTGTCGCCGCCGAGCGCCGGAGGCTCGTCCACCTCGACGCTGTACTTGCCGAGCGTGACGGTGCTCGCGACGGCGTCGTGCGCCTGCGCGGAGGCGCGGAAGACGACGTGAGCGTTCGCGGAATCCTGGGAAACGGCGTCGCGGGTGGCGCCGATGACGGACGTGAGGTGCGAAACGGATGCAGTGGTCATGACTGTACGAATCCTTCGAAAACGAGGGTGTGCAGGAGGAACCCGGCGTGGAGAAACGTCACGCCGGGAGGGGTCCGATCAGGAGATCGGACACCTCGAGGTACACACCAGTGCGAAATCGACGTGGCGACGCCGCGTCAGCAGCTCACCTGAGTCGATCACGCCGGATTCGGTCACGGATCAGACTGTAACCGCACGACACGCATTCCGACCAGTCCCGTAGGAAATTCTGCTCACGGAGTGGGCAGCGCGCGGCACAGGGCGTCGAGAGTAGCCGAGAAACGCGCGGACGACGGCGTGCTGTAGCCGACGACGAGTCCGTCGGGCCGGTTCGCGGGACCGTCCGGATGACGGAACGTGCGCAGACCCTCCACCGCGAGGCCGAGGGTCGCGGCCCGGTCGACGGTGGCCGCCTCGGTCCCGTCGGGAAGTTCGAGGACGGCGTGCAAACCGGCCGCGATGCCGGTGACGTGCACATGTGGTGCACGGGCGGCGAGGGTTTCGACGAGGGTGTCGCGCCGGCGGCGGTAGAGGGTGCGCATCCTGCGGACGTGCCGGTCGAATGCGCCCCTCTCGATGAAGTCGGCCAGGGTCAGCTGGTCCGTCGCGCTGACCCATCGCTCGTATCCGCCCTTGACTGCCAGGACATCGTCGATCAGGCGTTCCGGCAGCACCATCCATCCCACGCGGATCGCGGGGGAGAGGGTCTTGCTCACGGTGCCCAGGTATGCCACCTCGTCCGGGGCCAGACCCTGCAGGGCGCCGACGGGTTGGCGGTCGTACCGGAACTCCCCGTCGTAATCGTCCTCGATCACGATCGCCCCCGTCGCACGTGCCCATTCCACGAAAGCCGTTCTCCTGCCGGGATGGAGCGGCCCGCCGGTGGGGAATTGATGAGCCGGGGTGAGCAACGCCGCCGACGGTTGCCTGCCCGTCGTATCCGGGGGCTGTGCTCCGCGGGCGTCGAGTTGCAGGGGGACGGTGGAGACGCCGGCGTCGCCGAGAAGTTCGCGATGCAGATGCAGCCCGTACCCCTCGACGGCGATCGGTCCCTGCACGGCGCGGGCGAGCAACCACAGTCCGTGCCCCGAGCTCGCACTGACCACGATGCGCTCGGGATCGGTGCGCACTCCTCGTGCGCGAGAGAGATATTCGGCGAGCGCGTGACGGAGTTCGGGGCGTCCCCGCGGATCACCCGGTCCGAACGCGTCATTGGGTGCCGCGGTGAGCGCCCGGCGGGCCGACGCCATCCAGGCGGCACGCGGAAACTCTCCGACGTCGGGCGAACCGGGCATCAGGCTCAACGCCGGTCGGGGCGCCGCCGCGGAGCGGGTGCGCGGACGTCGGGCCGGCTCGCCTGCCCGATCGGCAACCCGTGTTCCCGACCCCTGCCGGGCGGTGAGCCAGCCCTCTGCCACGAGTTCGGAGTACGCCTCGGCGACGGTGTTGCGGGCGATGCCGAGGTCGAGGGCCAGGGTGCGGGACGGCGGGAGGGTGGTGCCGGCGACGAGCCGCCCCGATCGAATCGACTCGCGCAGAGCGGAAACCAGATTTGCGCGCACCCCCGGCGCCCGTCCGCCGCCGGACGCGGCGAGGTCGAGATGGAGGTCGCGGCCCAGACCCGAATTGGCCCAAGTTTCCATGCTTGAATTGAACCATACAGATGGGCTATTTCGCGCCTACTGTTCTCGTATGACCACAACAGAGCGCAAGACCCGCGTCGATCTCGCCCGCAAGGCCCCCGCCGTCTACAAGGCGATGATCGCCCTCGACGCCGCAGCACGGCAGGGCCTCGACCCGGAACTGGTCGAGCTGGTAGTCACCCGTTGCTCCCAGATCAATCACTGTGCCTGGTGCATCGACATGCACACCGCCGATGCCCGCAAGATCGGCATCAGCGAACAGAAGCTGTACCTGCTGAGCGCGTGGGAGGAGGCGCACGGGCTGTACACCGACAAGGAGCGTGCCGCGTTCGCGCTCGCCGAGGCGATCACCGTGCTGACCGACGGCTTCGTCCCCGACTCGGTGTACGAGGAGGCGGAGGAGTACTTCGAGGAGACGGAACTGGCGCAGCTCATCTCGCTGGTGCTCACGATCAACGCGTGGAATCGCATCGCCGTGAGCACGCGGAAGACCCCGCGGGTGCGCTGATCCCGGGTAACGGACCCGCCGCCTCGCGCCCGCTGCATTGCCGCCCGCTCAGAAGTTTCCGCGGG
>NZ_LTCZ01000056.1:0-167 GCF_001583455.1 Rhodococcus sp. LB1
GCGCTGAGTTTGCGCAGCGCATCGCTGGGATTGGCCCAATTCTTGTCGTAGTTGTCCGCGACCTCCTTGGCGGACAGGTGCGGGAACGACAGGATGCGTTCGACGGCGTCGCTGAGCACCGTCTTCTCGTCGAGGATGTCGTCCGAGTCGATGAGCTCGAGGATCGG
>NZ_LTCZ01000056.1:177-16351 GCF_001583455.1 Rhodococcus sp. LB1
GGCCTCTTGTACAGCTCGGCTCGCATCCGGGCGATGAACTCGTGGTCGCTCACGCCACCGCGCTGCTGTTGCGGATCGGCCTCGTAGCCCGAGGCCGCGGTCTTGTGCGCCATGTCCCCTCCTCGGTGCCCGGGCAGGTACTCTCTCTATATAGAAGTCTACCGTAGATCTGCTCTCGCCGGAAAGGGGTCTCCCGCCGAGCCGGCCCGCCCCTGGGTCGCTGTCGGCCCACGCCCTTCGTACGCAGTGCGGGCGCCATCCCCCGGGACCGGCGAGATCGGCACGCACCGAGATCCGACGCGTGCCGCCCGAACATCCCCGACCCCCTGCTCCGACTGCTTCCGGTCGATCTCGATGAACTCTCCTCGCTGCTCGAAGACGACCCCGGCTACGGCGGCCGCTGCATCGACGTGCGGACGGGCGACACCTGGCCAGCAATGATGCGGACGATCTCTTGACCGACGACGACCCCGAGTGGTTCGGCACTTCACATTGTGAGGTCGGTGTTCGTTCAATGCGTCGGATTCTTGCGACAACGCAGTCGGTCACGGTAGTCGTGCAGCCGGATCACCCCTGAGTGCTCGTGGTCCACGAACAGCAAACTCTCGTCCCGGAGAACCCGGGCGGCGATACGATCGCACCGATAGGCGAACACCCCGACATGTTCGGATGCGGTGACGTCCTCCGCCAGCCGCAGGGGAAGGCGCGCAATCCGGTAGCCGAGTCTCAGCGCGCTCAGCGGTAGCGACATCATCGTCGTCATTTTCACGATGCTAGGCCGGGGTTGCGGCCAATGGACGAATCAACCCGCCGACCAGTGGGAAGGGGCAGCCATCAGATGCAATAATGCCGACATACGGTGCGATAACTGAAATTATCGCCGCCCAGTGCGCATAAGCCCTGACTTGCGCGACCGGCGGATGAAAAGGCGCCTTCGAGACGCGTGAGAGAAGAGGTCAGCGCCGCCAGCTGTGCAGACTGGAGACCGCGGTGGCGAGACGATGACCTCAGCCCCACGATCGCTCCTTCGTCTCCCACAGGATTGCACCATGCATGGGGAGCCGAGCGATATCCTGGGAGAACACCGGAGAGAGGTAAGCAGTGCTGTATTCGTCGCAGTGCTTCAAGCGGGATGAATCGATTTAGTCGATGACTGACGTCGATCCGTTCGGGACTCAGCGCGACGTGTCCGGTTCGGTCACGGCGGAGTTGGAGGCGGCCGGGTTCGAGGACGCTCAGGAGATCGGCCGCGGCGGCTTCGGGGTCGTGTACCGCTGCAACCAGGGTGCGCTCGATCGGACCGTTGCGGTCAAGGTTCTCACCGCCGACCTCGACGAGGAGAACCGTGCACGATTCCTGCGGGAGCAGCGTGCGGCTGGCCGGTTAACCGGACACCCCAACATTGTCACTGTTCTCCACGCGGACGTCACCAAGAACGGCCGGCCCTACATCGTGATGCCGTACCACGCTCAGGGGTCCCTCGATGAACGGATCCGGCGCCACGGCCCGCTCCCGCTGGAGGAAGCGCTGCGACTCGGGGTGAAGATCGCCGGCGCCCTGGAGACCGCGCACCGCCTCGGTATCCTCCACCGCGACGTGAAACCCGGAAACATCCTATATACCGACTACGGCGAACCTGCACTGACCGATTTCGGGATTGCTCACATCGCCGGCGGGTTCGTCACTACTACTGGCGTCGTGACGGGCTCACCGGCATTCACCGCCCCCGAGGTCGTAGCGGGCGAACCACCAACTCCTGCCGCCGACGTGTACGGCCTCGGCGCCACCTTGTTCGCTGCGGTCACCGGTCATGCGGCGTTCGAGCGGCGGAGCGGTGAGCAACTGGTGGCGCAGTTCCTGAGGATCACGTCCGAGCCGGTGCCGAACCCGCGTGAGCACGGTGTTCCCGAGGACGTCAGCTCCGTCATCGAGGGTGCGATGTCGGCCGAACCGGAAGGTCGCCCATCGGCATTGGAGCTGGGCCAGCAACTCCAGGCTTCTCAACGCCACCAGGGATTTCCAATCGATGAGATGGCCCTGCACACCAACTTCGCCACGGGCCAGGGCAGCGCTTCACCCGGTGGGAAGTCCGATTCGTCGCCGGCATCGCAAAGCCGGCCGTCGGCATCACCGATGGATTCGGGGCGAACTGATGGCCTTCCGCTGGAGCTCACCAGTTTCGTTGACCGCCGCACCGAGCTGGTGGAGGCAAAGAACCTGTTGTCCATCTCGCGGTTTGTGACGTTGAGTGGAATCGGTGGGGTAGGAAAAACCCGCCTAGCGCTGCGGGTCGCAGCCAAGGTGCTCCGCGATTTCCCCGACGGCGTGATGCTGGTGGAGCTGGGCGAGCTGCGCGAAGAATCGCTGCTGACAGATGTGGTGGCAGCCACGCTGGGGTTACGTGACCGGTCGGCGCGACCCATACATGAGGTGCTCGTCGACTACCTCACTCCCCGAACACTGCTACTCGTGCTGGACAACTGCGAGCAGGTGGTGGACGCGGTGGCCAAGCTCGCCGAATCCCTGCTCCGTGTCTGTCCCGGGCTACGAATCCTCGCGACCAGCCGCGAGCCATTAGGAATCGGCGGGGAAACGGTGCTGGTGGTTTCGCCGCTACCCGTTCCCGACCCCGATCGCCTACCGAGGGGGTTGCCCCGCAACGACGCGATGGCGTTGTTCGCCGAGCGGGGCGCCGCGGCCGTCCCGGGATTCGAGCTCAATGAGAGCAACAAGGTCACCATCGCACGAATCTGCCGGCGGTTGGACGGGTTGCCCTTACCGATCGAGTTGGCTGCGGCCCGGCTTCGGGCGATGTCGCCCGATCAGATCCTGCAACGGCTGACCGACCGCTACGCATTGCTGACTCGTGGCAGCAGGGGAGCGCCGACGCGACAGCAAACGCTGCGGTCGTGCATCGACTGGAGCTTCGAACTGTGCACCGCGCGTGAACAACTGATCTGGGGATCGCTATCGGTGTTCGCGGGAAGCTTCGGACTCGATGCGGCAGAACAGGTGTGCGGCGCCGGCCAAGCAGAAGAAGACCTGCTTGACACGGTGACGTCCTTGGTGGAGAAGTCGATCCTGATTCGGGAGGAGTACGGCTCGGTGGTGCGTTTTCGAATGCTCGAAACCCTCCGCGACTACGCCCACGAGAAGCTCGTGCAGACCGGTGAGGTCTCGCCCCTTCGCTCCCGACATCGGGACTGGTACGAGTCGTTGGCGCTCGAAGCGGAGGCCGAGTGGATGAGCGCACAACAGCGCAACTGGATCGCCCGATTGAAGCGGGACCTACCGAACATCCGCGCTGCACTCGAATCCTGCGTAGACGACGACCCCACTGCCGGGCTGCGCATCGCCACCGCCCTCCATTTGTTCTGGGCCTCCCAGGGTCTCTACAACGAGGGCCGGCGCTGGTTCGACCGTCTCCTGGCCCGACAGACAACCTCAAAGACCGTGGATCGGGCCAAGGCGCTTTACGCCTGCAGCTTCCTGGCCGGAGTGCAGGGTGACCTTCGAGTGGCGACCAACCTTGTGGAGGAGGGGCGCGCGCTGGCCGATCAGACGACCGATCCGATGCCGCGCGCCTACCTCGCGCTGGCCGAGGGATATCTGACGGTTCTCGGGGGAGATCGTCCCGACGCACGCCCACAACTCGGGAACGCCATCCACGTGTTCGCCGCACGAAACGACCTCCTCTTCCAGGTCATCGCTCTCGGGGGCCTCGGCATGGTGCATGATCTGCGGAACGACATGGAGCGGGCCATCGACTGCTATGAGCGTGCACTCGCGATCACTGAGGCACGCGGCGAGTCCGTATATCGCTCATACATGCTGTGGGTGCTTGCCGTTGCAGTGTGGCGGCACGGTGATAGCGTGCGTGCGAAACAGTTGCTGGGGCAGGCGTTGCGCATGGACCGGGTGGTGAATGACTATCTGAACGCGGGCATGTGCATGCAAGCACTGGCATGGATCGCCGCCGAGGAGCAGAACGTGCGGCGCGCTGTCGTGTTGATGGGAGCCGCCGAGGAGCTGAGCCGGTCGGTCGGGAGCTCCACGGAATTCATGTCCGGCTTTCACGTGCACCAAGCCGAGTTCGAACGCGTGACCCGTCGGTCATTGAGCGAGAGGCTGGTCGCCGCGGCCAAGGGTGAGGGGAGTGCGCTCGGGTTCGACGCCGCGGTGGCCTACGCGCTGGGCGAGCAGTTTCCGCCTACGCCCCCATCGGCCGCTGGCCGGTCGAGCGAGCTGACGAAACGGGAGCGTGAGGTCGCCAGCCTGATCGCGGAGGGGTTGACCAACAAGGAGATCGCCGCCCGGTTGGTGATTTCTCCACGTACCGCGCAGGGGCACGTCGAGCATCTTCTGGCCAAGCTGGGGTTCACCTCGCGGGCACAGATCGCGGCGTGGGTCGTGGAATCACAGAACACCCGTCCCTGAGACCACCGCCAGCGCAGCCTCGACCCACTCGCGGACATCGACTCATCCGGAAACTCCCGCATCAGGGTGTGACAACGATGTTGACCAACCCTCCGAGATCACGGTTGCACGCGGCTTCGATGGCCTTGTCGACCTGATCGAGTGCGAACGTTTGATGGGTGAGTGGCGCCACCTGCCGTGCCGAGCACCGCGACACAGTCCTCGACCCCACACCTGCCCACAGGTTCAGGGTGCAGCTTGAGGAACGCGATCACCGATCCCCAGAAGGGATCGATCCGATGATCGCCGCGAACAGCGAGGCGATGACGATGTGCATTGTCGGCGACTCGCCGTGCTGAAAGGCGGTGAACCCGTCCGAGTCCAAGAATTCGGCGTAGGCGATCAGGGCGACGGTGCCGCCGCCGACCCCGTTGAACAGGGTCACCAGCTGCGGCATCGCGGTCATCTTCGTCCGCAACGTCGGCGGCACCCCCAACACCACACCGATCACCAGACCGGCGACGATCAGCACCCAGTTGGAGTGTCCCGGATCGCGATCAACGTGGCGACCACCGCGACGACCATGCCGGCGGCGGCGATCTGGTTGCCGCGGACCGCGGTCTTCGGGCCGGTCAGACCCATCAGACCGTACGAAACCCTGTCCGGCGCTGACGCCACCTCAGAGTGGAGCGTCGGAAAGATCGAGACTACAACAAAGTTCGCGACGAAAAGCCCAGTGGCACGGAGCAAATGCACGCTCGGCCGGCGGCAGCTCGAAACAGACCGAGTTGGGTGTCCGAGTGGCCGGCAGACCAAGTATTGTCGCCGAGTCGTTGGATGCGATTCCGTGATTTGCGGTGGGCCGCGTGCCGCCAGCTGCCGGTTAGAGTTCCCGTCGGCGTCGACGGTATACGGGATCTTCGTCCACTGGGTCCGCACCGGGGTGTGGCAGCGCATCCGGAAACGCCATGTTCGGCCTCGGGACCCGACGCCTCGCACGGGCATGACCTGGTTTCCGGATGCTCGCTTAGCTCAAGGTTGTCTGCACGGCATGGTGGACCCCCACATGTGAGCCGGTGATGGCACTGTCACGTTAACTAGAATCGCAAACGGTACACTCGGTTTGAGTTCAGGCGAGTCTAATGCAGCAGGTACGCGGGTGGAAGGCCCCGTTCGTCATGGGCTCCTACAACACCCGCATCGTGAGGCGCAGCAACGCACTCCGAGGGTGGGCGTACGGCCGGACGTTCAAGTACCGGGAGGTGATGAGCGTCGGTGACTCGCGCCTGTCCCGCCTCTACGCGGCCGGTGTCGCCGTGATCCTCGGCGGGCTCGTCCTCGGTCTCAGCGTGCGACCCACCCGGTACGTCCTCGACCGCATCCTCCCGCACCCGGCGAGGGCCCCAGCGACAAGACCCAGCGCAACGGCTACTTCGCGATGGACATCTACACCACCACCACGACCGGCGCCCGATACGCCGCCCGGGTCAAGGCGCAAGGCGATCCCGGATACCGCGCCACCGCGGTCCTACTGGGGGAGTCCGCACTGAGCCTCGTCCTCGACCGCGACCGACTCCCCGACGAGGCAGGCGTCCTCACCCCGGCCACAGCGCTCGGCGACGTCCTGGTCGACCGGCTGCGCAGCGCCGGCGTGGAGATTTCCGCGCGCAAACTCTGACGTGCACTCCTCGCGGCGGGCCTCGGGCCGCTCCACGCACGCGAACCCATGCCGCAGGACCCCTGCCTGCGGCGCGGCACCTCGGAGCTGTCCACGCACTCCTCAGCCGGACCGGTAGTCGACTGGTGGGCGGGGCACCGACCCGGCTGGGGTGATCCTCCTGTTGCGGCGAGGGTTACAGGCCCTGCGCGCGAGAACACCAGCGGTCGGCTGCCGAGACGATGCAACCTGATCGCCGCGGCGATCAGGTCCTGGTGCCGTATGGGTGCACCCGCGAGGTCGCTTCCCGGACATCCGGGGACAAGCGCGGGCTGTCGGGGGCATGGCATCGTCCCAGGTGGAAGCCGTACTTTGTCGAGCCGGCTCCTGCGAGTCTGCGCGCACGGTGGCCCACACGTCGGAGATCTGTCCAGACAGTTGGCATCCCCACGGGGCTCGTACCTTGCAAGCTATCGCTGTAGTGTTACCGACGCGGATCGCAACGGAACGATCTCCCGAATCGCCGAGAAGGCACTGAACAGGAAGGACTCTCACGAAGATGGCCAACCCACATCGACTGACCACCGATCAGGTCCTGGAGTTGATCAAGGAGGAAACCGGCACCGAGCTGTCCGCCTCGACGTTTCGCGGATACGTCACCCGGGGGCAAGCTCCGGCGCCGGTGGAAAAGATCGGACGCACACCGCTGTGGAAGCGCTCGGCGATCATCGAGTGGGCGAATAACAGACCCGGCCAGGGCGCGCGCACCGACATCCCCAAGCCGCGTCGGCGCCGCGCCGAGTAAACGCTCTTCATTCCCACGACGACTAGTAGTGTTGAAACTATCGAAATGTCGTGTCCTTCAATAGCTCCCGGAGACGTTTGTGTCTTGGCCCCCGTGTGGGATGGTTGTGTACCGCGACCGAGGACGCCGTGACCGCTACGATCGTCCACGGCGTGCGGGGGTCGGCTTCGCACATCAACGACAGCGCAACGAAACAGGGGGAACGCACCCACATGGCTGCTGGTGGGGTCACACAGGCGGAGAAGGACGGAGCCGAGAAATACAGTCGCGCCGTCCTGGCGGCCTATGACACCTTTGTCCTGAAGTGGAGCAACACCTACGCCTGGCGGTGCCCCCGCGAGCGGCTCCTCACCCACTACAACACCCACCTGCGCGCACGGCACCTCGACATCGGGCCCGGCACCGGCTGGTACCTCCACCAGGCCAAGTACCCGAGCGCGGCGCCCGAGATCACCCTGATGGACCTCAACGCCAACACCATGGCGATGACCAACCGTCGGCTCGCCGACCGGAACATCACCCCTGCCGTGCACACCGGAAGTGTTCTCGCCCCCATCGACCCCAGTGTGGGTGTATTCGATTCGGTGGCAGCGAACTTCGTGTTCCACTGCGTCCCCGGAACCTGGGCGGAGAAGGGGCAGGCGTTCGGGCACATCGCCCAGGTCGTCGCCGATGACGGTGTGTTCTTCGGCTCCACCATCCTCGGGACCGGAGTGGACCACAACCTCGTCGGCAACGCCCTCTACAACGGACCGATCAAAGCCTTCGACAACACCACCGACGACCCCGGCGGCCGGCAAACCGCACTGTCGGCGGCCTTCGAGTCCGTCGACATCACCGTCGTCGGAACCGTCGCGATCTTCGCCGCGCACCGGCCGCGGCGGACACCGGCGCCGTAGCACGACGAAGTGGGTGGGGAGCTGAACCGCACCGCAGCGTTTCACACCAAGCATCGACCGGAACCACCTCCGCCGGGTACTCGACTGTGGGAGAGCTTCATCGGTCGCCGAGGCGCCGGGGACCACGCCATCCTCGGCGACCAACTCGTGCACGTCCTATCGGACGCCGGAATGCATTTTCGATCAACTGATAACCAGGTTCTACGCGGCCGGAACCGAGGAACGAGGGCGCGCTTCGAATCACTATCCCAACCTCCGAAGTCCAGACGACCGATAGAGGAACGACGCTGATCGGCGCGTTCCGAAAGCGCACGTTGCTGACCTGCAGTTGTCCCGTAGATCGACAATGTCGGCCTTGCGTGGCCCGCCGCCCGTGCCCCGAGGTCGGTGGCGACTACAGCTACCGCACCATCGAGGGCATACACACTTTCTTTAGCGACCAACCTCGGTTTCCAGGCGGTGTTGCGGAGGCGGCTGTGCTGTGCTGGGTCCGTCGGCACGCCCTCCCACACCCGCAACCAGCCTCCCTCGTGAACGGCCCGTCCTACCGGGGATATCGGGGGGCGTCGCCGCCCGCACCAGCGCTGTTAGTAGTCCCCGCTGCAATGGTGTGCGCTGTGTGCGCGGACCTACCGTTGGGAGATCTCCTGTCGTTGTCCATAGGAACCGAAGCGGTCGACGACGTTGTCGATCTCCTCCTTTTCGAGTAGGGCCGGGACGCCTACCGCGCTGGCTCGCATCCAGACGTCGCAGAGCCATTCGAGTTGCCGTGCGCGGTCGTAGGCCTTCCCGAGGTTGTCTCCGATGCAGAGGGTTCCGTGGTGTTTGAGAATGCATCCCGTGCGGTCGGCCATGGCGGCGCTGACATTCTCGACCAGCGCGTCCGTCCCGAATGTCGCATACGGTGCGACCGCGACCGATCCACCGAACATGGCGATTTGGTAGTGGACGAACGGGACGTCGTCACGCAACAACGACAGCGCGGTCGCGGCGGTCGAGTGGGTGTGGACTACTGCGGTGGCGTCGTGCCTGGTATAGCATGCGAGGTGGAACGGCAGCTCGGTCGTGGGTTTCAGTGAACCGTCGACGATCGAGCCGTCCATTCCGACCACGACCACGTCTTCGGCGGTCATCTCGTCGTAGTCGGTGCCGCTCGGTGTCACGGCGATGAGGTCGCCGCGACGCAGCGAAATGTTGCCGGAGGTGCCGACGACCAGGCGATCGCGCACCATCTTCTGGGCGAACTCGACGACGGCGAGTCGTTCGTCGGCCAGTCGCATGCCGGACATCACGCGACCTGGAAGGGGTCGAGGAGGTACTTCGCGCCTCGGCCGGCGGCCATGTCTTCGAGGCTGTCGACCAGGGCTTCGAGCGGGCGGACCTCGGAGATGAGGCTTTCGCCGTTCAGTACGTTGGAGCTGAGCAGGTCGAGGGCAGTCTTGACGTATTGCGGGGTGTGGTGAAAGACCCCCTTCAGGGTGTATTCGCTGTAGTGCATCGCGACGGCGTCGACGGAGAAGCGTGACCCTGCCTTGGGGCCGCCGAAGAGCACCGCGGTACCGCCTGGGCGGAGGCTTTCGACCGTCTGTTCCCAGACCTCGGGGAGGCCGACTGCTTCGATCGCGATATCGGCGCCTCGTCCACCCTCGGTGAGTTCGCGCACCGCCGCTGATCGTTCTGCTGTGGTCTCGTAGGCGGTGAGATCGACGACTTCGTCTGCGCCCGACTCTTTGGCTTGAGCGAGCCGAGTGCTGGATCTGTCGGTGGCGATGACACGGGCCCCGCGCAGTCGGCTGAGCTTGACGAACATCAACCCGATTGGACCGCAGCCGTGTACGACAACGGTGTCCCCGAGGTTGACATCGGCCTCGGCCATCCCGTGCACCACGGTGGACAGGGGCTCGAGCGGTGCCGCCGAGGCGAATGACACGGAGTCGGGGAGAACGTAGGTGTTGCGTGCGACGATCGGCGCGGGAATCACGACCTGTTCCGCGAACGCCCCGTTCAGGAAGCTCAGGTTCTCGCACAGGCTGGGGCGCTGTTTGGTGCACGCCCAGCAACCTCCGCACGGTGCGGAGTTTGCGGCCACCACCCGCTGGCCCACCTCGAAGCCCTCGACTCCGTCGCCGACGGCGTCGATCACGCCCGCGAACTCGTGGCCGAACCTGGCCGGCAGGGTGGGGAAGAGTTTCGGGTGGCCGCGGCGGTAGGACTTGAGATCGGTCCCACAGGTTGCGGCCGCGTGCACGGCGACTGAGATCTCGCCTGGCCCTGGCTTCTCCTCGGGGATTTCCTCGATCCGTAGATCGCCGGGGCCCCGAAAAATTGCGGCTCTCATGAAGTTTCCTTTCAACGGTGTGAATCGAAGTGGGTGACGAGGTCACTGCCGGTGGTGACGTCCTCCGGACGCACCTCGGCGACCTCGACGGTGACGTCGCGCTCGCGGATGAAGTCGATGTGCTCCTGGGCGACGGAGTCGTCGACGATCACCACGTCGAAGAGTCCGATCTCGCCCAGCTTGTGGGAAGCGCGGTGGGCAAATTTGGTGGAGTCGGCGAGGAGGATTCTCTTCGCCCCGCATTCGATGAAAGCCCGCTTGCGCCGGGCTGTTTCGGCGGTCGGATGGAGCAACCACTGGTTGTGAATCGACGCAACAGACATCACCACGACGTCTGCGCTCAGCAGCCTGAGCTGATCGACCACCGCGGGGCCGTCGAACGAATCCAGGCTCCGGTCGTAGTGCCCGCCCAACCCGATCAGGTCGATGTCCGGGTCCGCGCTGACCGCCGTGATCGTGGGGAGAAAGTTGGTGATCAGGGTCAGTGGTTGCAGGTTCCCCAGGTACGGCAGCAAGCCGACCGTGGTGGTGGAATCGTCGAGGGCGAGCGTAATGCCCGGTTCCAGATGCGTGAGCGCGGCGCGAGCAAGGGCACGTTTCTGCGCCACCTGCTGACGCAGGCGCAACATGACATTTCGCTCATGAAGCCGCAGGCCAGCACTTCGCGCGCCGCCTCGCGTCTTCTCCAGCCACCCCTCGGCGACCAACGCATCGAGATCCCGGTGGATGGTCATCACGCTGACCTCGAATCGCTCTGCCAGGTCCTCGGTGCGGGCCGCACCCGCGTCCTGGACGTACTGGGCAATTCTCTCGCGCCGCTTTGCCGGCACCTCAGATGACATTTGCGCTCCCTGTATCGGTCGTGCCTGTGGTCGTTGTTAACTTTAGCCCAGTCAACGTCACAAACACAACACTTGACATGTTAGATCTGAGGAATACAGTTGTGACCTGGGCCATAAACGACGGGCGACGAGCGACCGTCCCGGGACCCGCACCGACAGCGCGAAAGCGAGACTTCACAGTGGGCATTCAGCCTTTTTCCACCGCACAAGGCGAGCGTGATCTGATAGTGGCGGTCGATTGTTCGACCACCGCGAGCAAGGCCGTCGTCTTCGACGCGATGGGACGAGCCGTCGCCACCGCACGCAGCCCGATCGCTACAGCGAATCCCGGTATCGGACTGCACGAGCAGAACCCCGAGGACTGGTGGACTGCCACCCGCACCGCACTGCGGCAGGTGATGTTCGACGTCGATAGCTCGCGGATCCGATCGGTGACCGTGACGACCCAGCGCGAGACATTCGTCTGCCTCGACGCCGACAACCGACCGGTGCGGCCTGCGATCGTGTGGATGGACACCCGAGCGCGAGACCTGGTCATGGAACTGGGCTCGGACCGGGTCCACCAGATTTCAGGGCGGCCCGCCGACAACACCCCATCGATCTACAAGATCGCCTGGCTCGTCCGCAACGAGCAACCCGAGATGCAACGGACCGACAAGATCGGGGACGTGGGCGCCTATCTGAACCACCGACTGTGCCGGCGATGGGTGTCCAGTGTCGCGAGCGCCGACTCCCTGGGCCTACTCGACATGCAGACGCGCACCTGGTCCCCGGACCTGGTGGATCTCGTCGGCATCGACGCCGCCACGCTGCCCGAAGTCGTCGCCCCCGGGACGGTGGTCGGCTGTATCGACCAGGCCGTCGCGAACGAGACCGCCCTGCCGGTGGGAACACCGATCGTTGCCGGCGCCGGCGACGGACAATGCGCCGCGATCGGAGCCGGCGTGCTGCACCCCGGATCTGCCTACCTCAACATGGGAACCGCGGTCGTCAGTGGAACGGTATCGCCGACCTACACCTGGGATCGCGCGTATCGCACTGTTGCCGGTGCAGACGGAGAATCCTTTCTGCTCGAGGCATTTTCGTCTTCGGGTACCTATCTGGTCAACTGGTTCCGGGAACGGTTCGGGGTCGCCGGCGCCGCCGGCCAGGACGTCACCGCGGAGGAACTCATGGAAGCGGCGGCAGCACAGCTGCCGCCCGGCGCAGAGGGGCTCCTGGCGCTGCCGTACTGGAACGCCGCGCAGACCCCGTACTGGGATCCTGCCGCACGCGGCGCGGTGGTCGGCTTCACCGGACGACACGGTCGAGCGCATCTCTACCGCGCTTTGCTCGAAGGCATTGCCTTCGAAATCAAACTCGAGATCTCCGGCCTGGATTCAGCGGTGTCTGCGGCGCCGAAAGCGATCAGCGTCACCGGCGGCGGATCACGCAGCGCCGTGTGGATGCAAATCGTCGCGGACACCCTGAACAGGCCCATCGCCCTCTGTCACGAACCCGAAACCACAGCACTGGGCGCGGCGATGATCGGGTCTGTAGCCGCGGGCGTCCACCCCAGTCTCGATGCAGCCTCGAAACACATGTGCCGCTCCGCGCGCACGATCGTCCCCGATCCCGGAAACGCCGAGAAGTACCAGGAGCTCTGGGAGATCTACCGGGGACTGTACGACTCCCTCAAGCCAACTCTTAACGCGCTCAGCACGTTGCGCTGACCACCACCACACCACAGAACGCCCATCCACCACACGGTGTCCCCCCGCCGCCAGATTCGGCATTCCTCAAAGGATCGTGAAATGACCAAAACCGTCCAGCTAGCCCAGGAGGGCACGGCAACCCTGTGGCACAGACTGGGGTTACCCCGCCCCCTACTTCTCGGGTATCTCGGCCTGCTCCTTTTCATGATCGGAGACGGCGTCGAATCGAACTACCTCGCACCATTCCTGCGCGACCACAACGGACTCGACACCGAACGCGTGGGACTGCTCGTATCCCTCTACGGAATCGTCGTCGCATTCGCCGCATGGCTTTCTGCTGCACTCTCCGACCTCTGGGGACCCAGGAGGGTCATGGCCATCGGCTTCGCCGCATGGGTGATCTTCGAAGTGATCTTTCTGACGCTCGGTGTCGCCGGTGACAACGAGGTCGTCCTCTTCGTCTCCTACGCACTCCGCGGCCTCGGCTATCCCCTGTTCGCCTTCGGATTCCTGGTGTGGATCGCGGCGGTCGCCGACCGACGCCGCCTCGCAACCGCAATCGGGTGGTTCTACGTCATGTTCACCGCCGGTCTCCCAACGCTCGGAGCATTGGTCGCCAACGGCGCGATCCCCCTCATCGGCGGACTCAACACGCTGTGGCTGTCGGTCGGCCTGGTGGTCAGCGGTGGCCTGCTCGCACTCTTCGGCGTCAAAGAGCAGATCGGTCGGTCCAGGCTCGCCGAACCCGACGCCAAACCGTTCGCGATACTTTTCTTGGGCCTGCGACTGATCGCCACCCGCCCCCAAGTCCTCAGCGCCGCCATCATCCGCACCATCAATACGGCACCACAGTACGGCTCGTTCGTCTTCTTCCCCGCACTGTTCGCCGAACAGTTCGGCTTCGGACTGTCCCGGTGGCTTCTGCTGACCACCATCATCTATGCCGCCAACATCCCCTTCAACGTCGTGTTCGGCATGATCGGCGACCGGCTGGGATGGGTCCGTACCGTCCGCTGGTTCGGCGCGGTCGGCTCAGGCGTGAGCCTCCTCGCTCTCTACTACCTGCCGGCCTGGACCGGGTCCTACGCTCTCGCGATCCTCGCCGGCATCGCCTTCGGAATCTCACTCGCCGGCTTCGTTCCTCTCTCCGCAATCACCGCAGCCCTCGAACCCAGCCACCCCGGCGCGGTGATGTCCGCCTACAACATCGGTATGGGCGCGTCGGTCGCCGTTGGCCCGCTGCTCGTCGCAGCGTTCCTGGGAACTGTCGGAGCGGAGGGCATGGTCTGGATCTTCGCCGGCATGTACGCCCTCGCAGCACTATTGACACTAGTCTTCCCCGCAAACGGTGCCCGATTCTCCACGAGTGACACCACTCCGACTCATCCGACCAGCTCATCGGCACACTGATATGTACGCCGGTTTGTCAAGGGCGCAGGGCGAGGCGGCGTCCAGGACCGTCGTCGTGGGCGCCGCCTCTGTGGGCCCGGTCGATCTGGGTGGGTGGCGAGCGTGTCGGTTTCGACGCGTGGTCAACTCTGATATGCGCGGATTGGCTACCGCAGGACGGTTATTCGGCTGGAGTGGGTCGCTCGTCTAAGATCGAGCGTGATCCCAACGTGGAGTTGGGGATTGCTCATAGTGTGCTCGCGGATCACTCCCAGGCGCTGCCGTCACCACACCTTGTGATTCATCCCGGACGTTGGTGGGGTTCTCCCCTCCGCCGGTCCTTGCCTGCAGGTCGTCGACGACCAAGGAGACAAGGTGGAGTCCCCGCAGCGGCAGCGAGGAGAACCGACCTTGCCCCCGACCGGAGTCGACGACCACACTCACGGACCCGGCGCGGAACGGGAACCCAGTTTTCAAGTTTCGAGCACTGCCAGTGACCAACACCAGCCGGCGAGTTCACGGGCGATCGCGGTATTGGCCACCGCAGGGCGTTTACGACGCAGATCGAAACTGACCCAACGATCGTGCAGCCGGCGGTTCGCTTGCTGCCCACGGGCCCGGGCCGCGGGACTGGCATGATCCCAACGACGCCGCAGATCCGCCCCGGGCCGATACCGGGGACGGTGATGCCAAGCCGCCTCGATCAGCAGCCGGCGGGCGTGGCCGTTGCCGGTCTTGGTGATCGATCCCTGCGAGCGCGTTGCGCCGGAGGAGTGTTCGGTGGGCACCAGCCCGAGGTAGGCGCCGATCGAGCGCCCGGTCAGGCGCTGCCAGTCCCCGATCTCCACGGCCAACCCGAACGCGGTCAGCGTCGAGACCCCGCGCAGGCAGCCGAGCCGAGTCACCACCGGGGTGTAGTCGCTGTCGGTGGCCATCGCCGCGATCGCCACATCCAGCCGATCCCGCCGGTCCACCGCCGCAAGCATGGTGTCGTAGGCGGTCTCGTACGCCAGCTGCAGACCGGGTGCGTCGAAGTGCTGGGTGCGCAGCCAGGTGTCGTGCAGCTTCGTCCACGCGTGGCCGCCGTAGTAGACACGCCCCTGCCGTAGAAGTAGTTTCGAGACTCGATGGCGGGCCGACATCAGATCCCGCCGGCAGTCTTCACGGGCCCGCACCAGATCCCGGGCTCCCTCCTGTCCGATGCTGGGTACCGCTATGTCGACGATCTGCCCGAGGTGCAACAGTCGGGCCAGATGCCTCGCGTCGCGCGCGTCGTTCTTGATCCGGTCTCCGGGCGGGCGCTGCAGCTTCGACGGTGCCGCCACCAGGACACTCGATGCCCGCCGCTGTCAGACACCGCGCGAGCCCGAATCCGGTCGGCCCGGCCTCGTACGTCACCGCCACCGGTTCCGGCAGCATCCGGATCCACTCGAGGATCTCGCCCTGATCGGGTGTCAGTCGGCGTTCGAATAGTTCACCGGTGCGGCCGTCGAGGCCGCAGGCGACCACCGATCGTGCGTGTACATCCAAACCGATACTTGTACGCTGATTCATCGCTGGGGCCTCCCACATCTTGTGGCTCTACCGGCCAGGACCCGTTTCCTGCCGGCAACCCACGTTCACATGTGAGTGAGGTCCCAGCCCAGCCCCTCATATCGTCTAAACCTGAATCCATGGATTGCTGATCTCGGCGATTTCGTTTGGGATGCCGACGGGTGACGCTGTTGGGAGGCGTGGTTGATCTGCTGACCGGTTCGTCAGCTCGTCCACGTTCTGGTTCCTGGGCCGGGGCCGGGTTGTCGGGGTCAGGCAGCGTGTGGCGGTTCGTAGTCGATGATGTTGTCCCAGAGGGTTGTCCAGTCTGCTTGCCGCGGCCAGTGTGCGGGTAGGTGGAGCACGGGTTTGCGTGCTGGCCGGGCGAATCGGGCGGGGACGTTGACCAGGTGCCGCCGGCGAGGGTGCCGGCGAGGGTGCCGGCAGCGCGCAGCAGATTGTGCGCGATCACGGCGCAGAGCACCCAGGCACTGTTCGCGCCGAAACGCCCAGAGGGAACATGAGCGAGTGGTCCGTCGATCAGATCCGCGAACACCGTTTCCACGATCGCGTGTTTGCGATGCGTGACGTCGGCATCGAC
>NZ_LTCZ01000057.1:0-101028 GCF_001583455.1 Rhodococcus sp. LB1
TCGACGACGTCGTCGACGTGTACCGCAGCCGCTCGGTCATCGAGCGCGGGGCGCTCGAAATGATTCTCGACGACGGCCGCCGGGAAGCCACCTACCTGGCGCTCGAACCCACCGTGCTCGTGATGCAGGCCGCGGCCGAGCGCGGCGACGCCGCCGCCGTCTCGGACGCCGACCAGCAGTTCCATCAGATCCTGGTGGAGAGTTCGGAGAGCCCCCGGCTCATTCGGGCGGCGCGGACACTGCTGATCGAGACCCGGATGTGCCTGGGTGCGTTGCAGACCACCTACGACGACATCCGCGAGCAGGCGCAGGAACACGCGACCCTGCGCGAGGCGATCCGGTCGGGTACAGCTGGAGAGGTGCAGAAACTGCTCGCCGAACACCTGGACGACGCTGTCCAGCGGCTCCGCGCCGATCAGAAGACTCTGTCGTCGTAGCGACGGAGAAGTAGAGGTAAGTGCCGAGGAGGGCCAATGACCCAGGTAGCTGAGGTTCAGGGACACACCAACCGCCACGATCGCTACCCGACTCGGATCGCCGCCGAGCCGTCGATGCTCCAACGAAGCGAACCCGCCGTGTGGGGCAGACCCGCCGACGGGCCGTTCGATTCGTCGGCCCTCGCCGGACACGAGTCACGCGGCTTCACCATCATCGACAATTTCCTGAACGCGAGCGAAGTGATGTCGTGCCGGGAGGAGCTCGACCGGCTGTCCCGGGACCCCGCGATGCGCGACAGCGGGCGCGTCATCTGCGAACGCGGCACCGACGAGGTGCGTTCCGTCTTCGACGTGCACCGGCGCGGTGACGTGGTTGCCGAGCTGATCCGCGACGGCAGGATCCTCGACCGCGCGCGACAACTCCTCGGTTCCGATGTCTACATCCATCAGAGCCGGATCAACTCGATGCCCGGTTTCAAGGGCACCGGTTTCTACTGGCACTCGGACTTCGAGACCTGGCACGCCGAGGACGGTCTTCCCGTCCCGCGGGCTGTCAGCTGCTCGATCACGCTCACCGAGAACTACCCGTTCAACGGGTCGTTGATGGTGATGCCCGGTTCGCACAAGCGGTTCGTCCAGTGCGTCGGCGCCACCCCCGACGACAACTACACGTCGTCTCTCGTCGCGCAGGAGGTCGGGGTCCCACGTCGCGAGGACGTGACGCGGATGGCGGCGGAGTTCGGGATCGACCAGTTCACCGGTGCCGCAGGCACCGCGCTGTGGTTCGACTCCAACGTCATGCACGGGTCGGGGAACAACATCACGCCCTACCCGCGGTCGAACCTGTTCCTCGTGTTCAACAGTGTCGAGAACACCCTCGTGGAGCCGTTCGCCGCGGCGCGTCCGCGGCCGGAGTACATCGCGTCGCGCGACTTCACCCCGCTGTCCTGACGTGAGTGGCAAGGAGTGCTCCGGCACGCCTTGGCACTCACCTATGCGGGGACTTCGTGCAGGGCCCGGGCGAGGTGGGCGAGCTCGGGAATCACGGCGGCCCGATCGAGCGCCGCTTCCAGCGTGGCGTCGTGGGTGGGACGCGCCTCGTCCAGTGCGGCCCGGCCCGCGGGTGTGAGCTCGGTGTAGATGCCGCGACGGTCGTCGTCGCACAGAATGCGGGTGAGCAGTCCGCGGTTCTCCAGGCGGTTCACCAGCCGGGTGGTGGCGCTGCTGCTCAGCGCCGCCGCGCGGGCGAGTTGCGCCATGCGCATGTGCCACCCGTCCTGACGGCTGAGTGCGTCGAGCACCGTGTACTCGACCACCGAGAGATCGTGCCCACGCTGCAGGGCGCGCTCGAGCTCCGCCTCGAGCAGCCCGTGGAGGGCCGCGAGCGTGCGCCATCCCTGCGACCGGATCTCGACGGCGTCGTCAGCGACTGCCATGGGCCACCTCCTGTGGATACGACTGCCAGGTCAGAATACCAGCTTGCGCACATAGCAGGCGTGTGCAACTATTTATGGCGCGCCTGCAACTAATGCAGACGCGGTATTCGAGCTAGCGCTCTTATCTCCCAGTCTGTACGAAAGGAGTGGCTGCGATGCCACTGGGTCTGCTCGCCCTCGCAATGGGCGGCTTCGGGATCGGTCTCACCGAATTCGTCATCATGGGATTGCTGCCGGAGGTGTCGGCCGATTTCCAGGTGAGCGAGTCGGTGGCCGGCTACCTCATCTCCGGCTACGCCCTCTCCGTCGCCATCGGGGCGATCGTCATCACCGCAGCCGTCACCCGCTTCGACCGCAAACGCGTGCTCCAGGCGCTGATGGTGCTGTTCATCGGCGGCAACCTGCTGTCGGCGCTGGCCCCGACGTACGAGGTCATGATGGGCGGACGCGTCCTCGCAGCCCTGTGCCACGGCGCGTTCTTCGGCATCGGCTCGGTCCTCGCCGCCGACCTCGTGCCCGCGAGCAAGCGGGCAGGCGCGATCGCGACGATGTTCGCGGGACTGACCATCGCCAACGTTCTCGGCGTCCCGTTCGGCACGTTCCTCGGCCAGCAGTTCGGCTGGCGCTCCACGTTCTGGGCCATCACCGTCATCGGCGTCGTGGCGCTGATCGGCATCGCAACGCTGGTGCCGTCCGTGTCCCGTCCGGCGGACGCACCGGAATCCGACGGTCTGCGCACCGAACTGCAGGCCTTCCGGTCTCCGCAGGTGTGGTTCTCGATCGCCGTCACCATCCTCGGATTCGGCGGCATGTTCGGTGCGTTCACGTACATCGCGTTCACCCTCACCGAGGTCGGCGGATTCGCGTCGACCAGCGTCCCGTGGCTCCTCGTGCTCTTCGGCGGCGGTCTGTTCGTCGGCAACGTCCTCGGTGGGCGGGCCGCTGACAAGGCACTCACCCGCACATTGATCACGATCCTCGCCGTGCTCACCGTCGTGCTCGTCGTGTTCGCCCTCACCGCCGGGAGCAAGCCGATGACGATCGCAGCCCTCTTCTTCATGGGGCTCTTCGGTTTCGCGACCGT
Source organism: Rhodococcus sp. LB1 (assembly GCF_001583455.1). NCBI lineage: Bacteria > Bacillati > Actinomycetota > Actinomycetes > Mycobacteriales > Nocardiaceae > Rhodococcus > Rhodococcus sp. LB1. The sequence continues at coordinate 2,958 of NZ_LTCZ01000057.1, forward strand.
CCCCGGGCTGCAGATGCGGATCATGAACTACGCGGCACAGGCGCCGACCATGGCGTCCGGCGCGAACATCGCCGCCTTCAACGTGGGCAACGCACTCGGGGCCTGGCTCGGCGGCATCACCATCGCCGCGGGACTCGGCTTCACGTCCCCGATCTGGATGGGTGCCGCACTGACCGTGGGCGCGCTCGCCGTTCTCGTCCTCGCCACCGCACTCGACCGTCGGTCGAAAGATCAGTCGGTGGAGGAGGATCCAGCGGTGGTGTCGGTCTAGCGTCAGCGCGGCGGCGTCGCGTCGCCCGCTGCGCGCGTGATGGTGACGATCGTGTTGTCGTTCTGGCTGGTGGCGTAGGCCTTCCTGCCGTCGGCGGAGACCGCGACGCCACCGGCGCTGCCACCGACGGCGAGCGACGTCACCTCGGCGTTGGTGCCCGGATCGAAGACCGTGACGGACCCGCCCTCGGAGTCGATGACGTACAGCGTGTTTCCGTCCCCGGTCACCGCGGCGCCGCCCATTATCCCGTCGACGCCGAACGTGGCGGTCACCGTGTTGGTGGCGGCGTCGATCACCGACATCTCCGCGCCGCTCCGCACGTAGGCCCGGTCGTTCGTCGCCGTCACGGCACTGGGATGGGAGGCGACGGGAATCGTGTCGACGACGGTCGTCGTGGCCGTGTCGATCACCGTCACCGTGTTGTCGGAGGAGTTGGTGACGTACACGTGCGTGCCGTTGGCCGCGAGCTGGATGGGGAAGGCGCCGACCGGAACCGTGGCGGTCACCGTGTTCGTGGCGGTGTCGATCACGGAGACGGTGCTCTCGACGCCGTTCGTGACATAGGCGTGGGCGCCGTCGGCGGAAACCGCAACCGCCAAGGCGAACTCGCCGACCGGGATCGTCGCCGCCACCGTGTTGGTGGCGGTGTCGATCACGGACACCGTCCGGTCGGCGGTGTTCACGACGAACACCCGCGCACCGTTCGGGGTGACGGCGATCCCGGTGGGGCCGCCGCCCACCGGGACGGTGGCGGTGACGACGTTCGTCGCGGTGTCGATGACGGAGACGCTGTTGGCCCCGGAGTTCGTGGCGTACGTGACGGCGCCGTTGGGTGCGACCGCCACCTGCATCGGCGTCTGCCCGACGGGGACGGTGGCGGTGACGGCGTACGTCGGCGCCGCGCCGGCGGTGGTGGCCAGCAGGCCGAGCGTGGCGGCGCCGATCGTCAGGACGGTCGAAGTGCGGGCGAACATCACCGTCGTAGTGTCTCTCGCACCCAGGCCGCCGTCGGGGACGTCCGCAAGATCACGTGGCAGGCTCGGCGAGTCCCCCCGCGTTCGCGGTCTCGCGTGTTCGCTGCGCCAACTCGCTGAGGCGACGGGCACGCGCGATCTCGGCCGGAGTGAACGGCTCGTCGGCCGGCCGCACGAAGACGAGCGGCTCGCCCTCGCCCGACGGGATCGCGACGGACGCCGCCGTGGTCGGATGGTCGCTCACTCGCGAATCGACGTACTGGGCGCCGAGAAGCTCCGCGATCGACAGGGGTAGTTCGGACGGATCGGCCGCCACCCGCGACGCCAACGTCAGCGCCTTCGTCTGTCCGTCGATCAGCGCGAGCGCCGACGCCGGCCAGATGCCCACACTGCGACCGCCCCCGGCCCGGACGGCATGCGACAGCGCGTCCGGTGGCGTCTCCCGGTCCGCGCCGACGATCAGCTCGTCGAGCGAACCGCCGTCCAGGTGATGGACGTGCACGGTCAGGATGTTGGCGTCCAGCTTCGCGAGGTTGCGCGCCAGCGATTCGAGCTGTCCCGGTTGGTCGCTCACCCGGACACGGATGCGCCAGAGCGACTGTCCGGTCGGGAGATCGCCGTGTCTGCCGTCGGGCGGACCGTGCAGCCAGCCGCCGAGCAGTCTCATCGCCGACGGCTCCACCACCCAGATCACCAACACCGTGGTACTGACGGTCAGGACCGTGACGGTCATCAGGTAGGAGACGTGGAAATGAATGACCAAGGCATGGAGCAATAGTTCGACGGGAAAGACGGCGCACAGTTTCGCGAGCGCCAGGCGGACGCGACGGGGGTGCGGAAGCCGACCGCACGCCTCGCACGCGTTGACATGAACTCCGGGTTCTCTCGCGGCATCGTTCATGCGCCCACTGTCGTCCGGAAGTATTGCCGGGTAGTTTCATCGCACGGTCGGTGGTGTGACGGATGAGCGTGAAATGCGTTGGGGTGCAACGTCGATGTGGTGGGCTAGACACTGCGGCGCCGCTTGTGAGCGGGGGCACCCTCCTGGGTCGCCGATACGCGCGTGGACATGGTGACGCCGCTGCCGCCGGGGACTGGCGCCCGGCAGCAGCGGCGTTATTCGGAGCGCTCAGCGCAGTGCGGCGGCGTCGCTCAGGTCCGTTCCCCGGGTCTCCGGGGCCATGAGGAAGCTGACGAGTGCTCCCACCGCGGCTATGCCCGCGGCGATGTACATCGTTGCGGAGAGTCCGAGGTTGGACAGCGCCCACGGGGTGGCGAAGGTGCCGATCGCCGCGCCGATCCGGCTGATCCCCGTGCAGAGGCCGACCGCAGTGGCCCGCACCGCAGTGGCCCGCACCTCGGTGGGGAACAGTTCGTTGGGGTAGATCCATTCGAGGATGGAGGGTCCGCCGTTGAAGAGTGCGTAGATCGCGAATGCGAATGCGATCACCCACAGGCCTGCGTCCGGCTTGATCGCGAGGAAGAGCAATCCGAGACCGGAGAGGACGAACCCCCAGATCAAGATCGGCCGGCGACCGAGCCGATCGACGAGCAGCAGCGCGACGACATTGCCGATGAGGAAGAACAGGTTGATGAGCCCGTAGCCGATGTGGGCCAGATTTCCGGAACCGAGGTTGAAGAGCTCGAGGATCTGCGGCCCGAATGCGTAGATGGCGAACAGGGTCACGATCGTGCACGTCCAGAAGATCGAAATGAAGACGACCCGCTGCAGGTACCCTCCGCGCATCAGTCCGCGAATCGATGTGGTCCCTTCCTCGTCGGGCAGATCGTCCAGAGTCGCATCGTTTCCGATCGTCTTGCGCAACACCGTCAGCGCCTCCGCTGAACGTCCCTTGCTGAGAAGCCAGCGCGGCGACTCGGGGATACTCGTGCGCGCGATCACGACCAGGGTGGCGGGAACCGCCGAGGACAGCAGCATCCACTTCCATCCATCGGGATGGCTGAGCAGAAGGTAACCCACGAACGCGGCGGTGGTTGCGCCCACGAACCACATGGCGTTCAGGCCGCCGACGAGTTTGGCGCGCCAGGCCTTCGGTGCGAACTCCGTCACGAGGGCGGTGGCGATGGGGTAGTCGGCGCCGACCGCGATGCCGATGATCAAGCGCAGAATGAACAGTTGCATTTCGTCCGCCGCGAAGAATTGCAGCACCGAGCAGACGATGATCACGATCAGGTCGATGGTGTACATCAACTTTCGGCCGATCCGATCGGTCACTGCGCCGAACACGGCACCGCCGAGGAAGACGCCGATGAGAGCCGAAGACCCGATGAGGCCGGCCCACAGTGCGCTCATGTCCCATTGCGCCTGGATCTGAACCATGGCGATGCCGATGATGCTGAGGATGTAGCCGTCGAGAAAGGGGCCGCCCGAGGAGAAGAGGGCGAGTTTGGCGTGAAAGCCGTTGAGCCTGGCGTTGTCCAGTGTGACGCCCGATCGGGCGGTGACGGTGGTGTCGAGGTTCATCTGAGGAATCCCATCGGAGGTGTGGGCTTGAGGGTCGGTCCCCACGTGATGTGGTTGCTGCCACATTAGGAAGTGAATCGGCGGCGCGGAATTACCAATCTCCTACCAATTCATGCTTCGTGCTTATCAATTCGTTGGTCGACGGCGGCAACCGCGTCGATTTCGATTCTCTTGCTGCCGCGGAAGCGCGCGACCTCCACGGTTGTCCGTGGTGGTAGTGGAATCCCTTCCAGCCGGTCGAGATACGCGGCGTTGTATTCGTCGAACTCCGAGAGATCCGCCAGGTACACGGTGGTCTTCAGGAGCGTGTGCAGCCCGCCGCCCGAAGCCAGGAGCGTCGCTTCCAGATTGTCCAGTGCGACCTTCACCTGATCTCCGATCGCGGCCGGGGTCTGTCCGTCCGCAGTGGTGGGGATCTGCCCGCAGGCCCAGATGGTGCCGGCGAACACTGCGGCTCTCGAATACGGTCGTTCGGTGCCGCGCGGATGTGCGACGAGTTCACGCTGGTCAGTCATGGTTTGCCTCCGGAACGAGGAATCGCCTGCCGAGCGCGTACGCCCGCGACCACTTCGCAGTGTCGACGAAGACGCCGTACGAGACGGCGTGGCGGTATCGCGTCTCGCGTTCGACCGCGGTGTGGACGGGACGGGACGCGTCCGTGGCGTGTGGTGCGGTCAGGACGAGCGTGCCTCCGCCGTATTCATCGTGGATTGTCACGTCGGGTTCGAGCGCCGTTGTGACAGCGACGTCGCGGTGCATGTCGCCGGCTGCTGTCACGACCGTCGCGCTCGTGTGCCGCCCACGGTCATCGAGAGTGACCAGCCACAGCGTCGTGCCGGAACGGGACGCGGCGCGCAGGGCGTACCAGTCGACGGCCTCGTGGTCGTCGATCCGGGACAGCAGAACCGGTCGTGATTGCGACAGCGCGAGGTCGACCGCGAGGGGTCCCGACAGCAGACCGCTCCGGGGCGAGTGGTCGACGATGTCGACGGCGGAATTTCTCGACAGCGACACACCGGCGGGACTGCTCGTCGAATCGAGCCGGTCCAGCGTTTCCAGGAGAGTGTCGATCCCGGTACGCGCGTGGAGTTGCATCGCCGTCACGGTGTCGGCCGCGGCGGCGGCCTCGCCGGAGCTGACCCCGGCCGCGTACAGCGCTCGGAAGGCGGTCTCGCGAACCTCCCGTACCGCCAACCTGATTCGGTTGTTCGTGGTGGGGAATGCGTCCTGCTCGGATGTGTGGGTGAGCATGTCGGTCATCGGCGTTCCTGTGTCTTCTGCAGGCCGGGGAAGACTTCGTCGAAGATCCGCAGCCAGTTCTCACCGAGAATCTTCGCGATGGTCTCGTCGTCGAGTCCGACCTCCTGCAGGCACTCGGTGAGAACCGGGAAGTCGGACGGGCCCGAAAACCAGTTCGGCCACATGGGCCACTCGGGTTCGACGGGATTCTGGCTGGGCGGTCGCCAGCGACCGTTGCGCAACCACGCGACGTAGTCTTCCGACCAGTTCCGGGTGCAGTCACTCCCGATCGCGACGTGGTCGGGTCCGATCTGATCCACGAGTCGCGCGACCATGACCGCGAAGTCGGAACTGGAGGTGGCTTCCCCTCCGAGAACGTTGGGGTAGAGGCAGCAGCCGATCACGCCGCCGCGGGCGGCCAGCGCGTCGATGACCTCGTCCGGCTTGTTGCGGGGGCTGTCGACGAACCAGGTCGGGTTCGAATGGGTGATCGCGACGGGCTTTTCGGATGCGTCGATCGCATCCAGGCAGGTGCGGTTGCCGACGTGGGAGAGATCGACGAGCATCCCCACGCGGTTCATCTCGGCGACCATGATTCGCCCGAACGCGGTGAGTCCCGAGTCGTGCTCGTCGTAGCAGGCGCCGCCCGCCAGGTTCTGAATGTTGTAGGTGAGTTGCGCGACACGAACGCCCAAACGATGGAAGATCTCTACCATCCGGTAGTCGTCCCCGAACGGCGAGGAGTTCTGGAACCCGAGGAGTACGGCGATTCGGTTGTCCCGCTTCGCAGCGCGAATGTCTTCGGACGTCTCCGCGAGGGTGACGATGTCCTTGTTGTCGGCGGCGAGTTGATACCACTGCGCGACGGCGCCGAGGGTGTCGGTCGGCCCGTCCCACACCGCGCAAGTGGCGTTCACACCCGTGACGCCACCGGCTCGGAGTTCCTCGAGGACCTTCCGATCCCAGTTGTTGATCTGGAGTCCGTCCACCACCAGCAGGTCGGAGTGAGTGAGCGTGTGCACTAGGAATCCTTTCGCGGCTTGCGGGTGAAGATCCAGTCGTCGTCGACTCCGGCGGCGACGTCGTCGGCCCGTGGGGCTCCCGAGTAGAGGGTCACGCGGAGCCAGTCGGTCGATTGCGGGCTGTAGTTGTCCATCCCGTACATCGCCAGTTGGAATCTCTGCAGATTCAGGGGAAGGAACTTCTCGGCGAGCAGGTTGTCGTGTGCTTCCGAATACGGGACATCGGCGAGCGTCTGGACTCGGGCGACGATGCCGCGGTGCCGAGGATGCTCGACGAGAAAGGCGGCGACGGACGCTTCGTCATGTGCCGCCGCGAGATCGCGGTCCAGAGAGGCGACGGACCGGGCGATGTCGATCGGATGCTCGACGTTCTCGCCGGGATCGATGCCCCTGCGTCCGCGACGCGGCTCCTCGTTGTTCTCCGAGGAGAACCAGAAATGGGCCAGTTCGTCGGGATCGTCGAAGTCGAAGCGCCGCACCCACCCGTAGCGCTCTCGGAGGGCGGAGCGCAACTGGGCGCAGGTCTGTGCGGGATCGACGTCCTGCCGCTGATCGCAGCACAGCAACTCCTCGACCTCGGCGTCGAGTTGAGGATGTACCTCGACGATCACGCTGTCCACGACGGCGCGTGCCTCGGGACCGATTGTCGCCGCGTGCTCGTGGAGCGTCCGCCACGCATGGGTCGTGGCCTCCCCGCCGATCGTCCCGCTGTCGATGTACTCGGCGAGCATGGCCCGGAGTGGTTCGAGTCGGGACGAGAGTTCGCCGCACGGTACGAAGGGTGCAGTCGCCAGGTCTGCGCGTTCGCGGAAGTAGTGGGTGGCTCGCTCGAGCAGGTCGCCGGCAGTGTGGATGCGTCGATCGGCGGGCGTGGTGGCCTGTGCCAGCGCGTGAGCGAGCGGGAGTTCCCGCGTGGCACACCAGGCGTCGAGCACGTGCGGGTGGTTGATCACGTAGGGCACCATGCCGAGACCTGTTGCGTTGCCCAGCCCGAGGTAGCGTCGCCAGTCTCCGGACAGCCGCACCGACAGAGGGTTTCGGGCGCGGGCACAGTGCTCGACGAGGTCGTAACTGAGCTCGCGCAACAGCCAGGCGGTCAGCATGTGTGCCCGGTAGGGCAGACGCAGGGGATGGTCGGCGTCGAGCCGATCGAAATCTGCGAGCCCGAACTTTCCGTTGCTGTAGAACGCGGTGCTCCGCAGAATGTAGGCGGCATCGCCCATGGTCGTGATGTCCGGTTGGTTGCCCTCGGAGAGGCGGTCGACGACGTAGTCGAAGAATCGGGCACTGCGGTTCGCCCGCGTCCAGATGAGAGTGCCGTCGTCCGCCCGGCCTTCTTCCTGACGCGGTACCTGCACCCGCAATGCGTTCAACCGGCTCTCGGTCAGCGGTCCCTCGATCAGGGCGCCCGTGACGTCCCAGGCCTTGGCGATGACACGATCGGTTCGATCGCTCTCGGTGAGGGTCGCCGAAAACACGACGAAGCGCACCTCGTGTGTACCGATGACGACGCGGTACACGATGTCGCCGCGGCCGGCGCCGTCGACGTCCCACCTCTCGCGTTCCACCCGCCAGTTCTGCGCGGCCGCCGTTCGGAGGAAGGACCGGGCGAAGCTGTGACGGGTGTAGCGTGCCGCTCCCATGTCGGCCGGGTCCAGGACCTGCTCGGGCGATCGTGCCAGGGTCTGCGTCCGGCGGAGCGTGTCGGTCGGCCTCATGCGTCGCTCCTCGGCGTTCCGGTGCGGGCGTAGGCGATCTTGCTCCACGTGAAGAACTCGGCGCTGGTTGCCGCATTCTGCTCGCGGGGAGCAGGGAAGGACGAGTCCTTGAGTCCGCCGAAGGGAGCGTGGAGTTCGGACCCGGTGTTGGGGGCGTTGACTTTGATCAGTCCCGCTTCGAGGTCACGGATGCAGCGACGAACGGCGCGCTCGTCACAGGTGAACACCGCGGCGGTGAGGCCGAAGGGCGTCGCGTTCGCCATGGTGACGGCCTCGTCGAGGTCTTTCGCGCGCAACACCGTGGTCACCGGGCCGAACACCTCCTCTCGGCAGATGGTCAATTCGGTGCTGCCCGCCAGCAGAGTGGGAGCGACGAACGCAGCACCCGAGGTGGGCAGTGGTGCGCGCGCCAGCAATTCGGCGCCCTCGGACAGCGCCTGGTCGACCGCGGCCGTTACCTCCTTTGCCGCGCGGGGCGAGACGAGCGGGCCGACCTGCGATTCGGGTGCCAGTCCGTCACCGACCACCAGTTCCTCGACGCGGGCGACGAGCTCGGGAACGAGTGCGTCGTAGGCGTCGCCGACCGCGATGATCCTTCTCGTCGCCGTACATTTCTGACCGGTGCTTCCCATGGCGCCGGCGATCAACACGGCTGCTGCGTCGTGCGGATCGACGTCGGGGAGCACTATTGCCGCGTTGTGGCCGCCGAGTTCCATCTGGACCTTCGCGCCGCGGGGCACGGCGGCAGCCTGGATCGACCTGCCCACCGGTACCGACCCGGTGAAGGTGACTCCGGAGACCTCCTCCCGGGCAACCAGTTCGGCGCCGATTGGGCCGGGTCCCAGGATCATGTTGAGGACACCTGCCGGGACACCAGCTGCGGCAAGGACTTCGGCGAAGGCCGCGGCTACCGCAACGGTGTCGCTGGCGGGTTTCCAGACGACCGTGTTGCCCCAGAGCAGTGCAGGCGCCAGTTTCCAGGCCGGGATCTGGAGCGGGAAGTTCCACGGGGTGATGGCGGCGACCACGCCGAGCGGCCGGCGGACCGTCCGAATCACCTCGTCGGGATGAGAAGAAGGGTAGGTGGCGCCGTCGGCGTTCCTCGCCTGCGCTGCGTGGTAGTGGAGGGTCTCGACGGTGGCCCCGACTTCGGCGCGCGATTCGGGGAGGGTCTTGCCCTGCTCTCGGGTCATCAGCTCCGCGATCTCGTCCGCACGCTCGGCCAGGATCTCGGCGGCCCGGCGCAGGACCAGTCCGCGGGCGATGATCCCGCGGTCGTCCCACTCCCGCCGGGCCGAGACTGCAGCGGACACCGCTGCGTCGAGGAGACGGGTGTCGGCCTGGTGGTATTCGGCGACGGTGGTCTCGTCGGACGGGTTCGTCGTCGTGGTGACCGGACCTTCCCCGTCCACCCAGTCACCGCCGATCAGGTGGCGTAGAAAATTGTCCGTGTCCGGCGCGGTGACGTGGTGCTCCACTGCTGACTCCTCGATGGCATGGTGATTCGGTGCCCTCAACGCTAGGCCGGGCACACACCGTGCAGAAGTACCTATTGTCAACCGACTGATAAGTTGCAAGTATCAATCGCGTGGAACTGCGGCAGCTTCGATACTTCGTCACGGTGGCCGAGGAGATGAACTTCAGGCGCGCCGCGGAACGCCTGCACATCGCACAGCCGGCGCTCAGTCAGCAGATCAGCAAGTTCGAGAAGGAACTGCGAACCACTCTGTTCGAGCGAACCACGCGACGCGTCGAGCTGACCGACGCGGGCCGGGTCCTCCTGGACGAGGGCCGACGCGTCCTTGCGGAAGCCGACCATGCGCTGGCGGCAGTGGAGCAGGTCGCGCACGGTGAGGTCGGGCTGCTCCGCATCGGATTCGTCAGTTCCGCCGCGTTGAGGATCGTTCCCGCCACGGTGCTCGCCCTGCAGAAGGCGTGGCCCGGAGTCCAGGTCGAACTGTCCGAGTCGACGACCGACCGTCAGCTGTCCGGGATCGCCGACGGAATTCTCGACATCGGACTGGTGCGGGAAGTCGACCGCGCGGAGGGCATCGTGGTGCGCCCGCTGACCCGCGAACCGCTACTGGTCGCGATGCACTCGTCGCATCCCTTCGCGAACCGGACGTCGGTGCGGCTCGTCGAATTGCGCGACGAACGGTTCCTCACCTTTCCGCGAGGCCAGGTTTCGCGACTCTACGACCACATTGCCGCCCTGTGCCACCACGCGGGCTTCCGGTTGGAGGCCGCCCAGGAGGCAGTGCAGTTTCCCACCCTCCTCGGTTTGGTCGCCGCGAACACCGGCGTCACCATCGTCCCCGCCAGTCTCAGGGCCCTGCACCTACCGGACCTGCGGTACGTCGCGCTGTCCGATCCGCAGGCGGCGTCGACCGTCTCGGTCGCGTATCGCGCCGACCGGCAACAGGTCCCGGCGATCCGGCACTTCCTCGACGTCGCATCGTCCCTCGACCTGACGGACGAAACCCGGTAGGTGCGCGGAGTCCGGCGGCTAACCGACCTCGAATTCGTTCGACGTCCCGGTGAACGCGGCGATCGCGCCTGCCGCGTCGCGGCTGTTGCCGAAGTGCTGAACACGGTAGTGTCCGGCGGGTGTTCCGTCCGGGACGTCCCACGTGATGCGCGCGACCGACTGGTTCGGCCCGGTGCGCGTCCAGCGGAACTTGGTGGACCAGTCGCCGTCGTCGGCGTGACGCACCCAGCCGTCGCCGCCGCGGCGCTGGATCTCGAGGAACGTGCCACCTCGACGCGGGTCGTTCCGGGGGTGGCCGGTGACGAATTCGACCGCGATCTGTTCGCCCGCCGACGCTTTCGCGGCGGGCTGGGTCAGCACGTCGCCGAAGACGCGGCCTGCGGGCGGTTCGTCGCGGTCGATGCCCGGACCGAGGTAGGGCTGGAACTGCGACAGGTCGCGGGGTGCCGGTCCGCGGGGAACGTCGCTCCCGGTGCGCACAGCGTCCGCGAGCGCCGCGAATCCCTGCTGGTACGCGGGCAGTGTGTATCGGCCGAACAGGGTCGAGCCGCCCTCGTACTGCTGCGCGTCGTACTCCTGCGGGGTGGTGCAGTAACTCGCGTACGAGTTGGCGTAACCCTGGAAGATCACGTTCTCCAGCCGGACACCGAGTCTGTCGGCGACGGTGCGCCGGATCCGCAGCCCGGACACGATCGTGAATTCCGCTGGGCCACCGACGACGTACACCCCGCCGATGCGAATGATCTGAATCTTCAGCACGTGCGGAACCCACCCGTCGGGTGGCAGCAGACCGACGGCCACCAGCACGAGTTTCGGGGCCTGCGCATCCTGCAGCCACTGCGGGATCGGCGCGTCCATCCCGCCGAGTGCGTCGACGAGCGGATTGGTGGTGCCCTCCGGGAAGATCGGGATGGCCGGACCGTCCTCGGTGCTGCCCGCGCTCATGGCGGCCCCGACGCACGCGGGGGACGTCCGGTACGTGCGGCCGTCGGGGGTGAATTCGCCGCCGACCTCCTGATTGGCCATGTCGAGGTACATGATTCGGCTGTCCACGCCGCCGGTGAGGGTCTCCGACGCCGACTCCCACGCCGTCCGTGCTGCCGCGACCTGCCGCTGCCCGATGATGCGGGTGTTCTCGAACTCGTCGTCGGTGGGACCGTGGCCGGGCCGGAGGTCGAGATTGGGGGACATGTCGCCGGTGTTCGTCTGCGGGAACGCGGCGACGAAATGCGGCCTGTCGTCGTCGAGGTAACGGACACCCTCGTAGTCGTGCTCCAAGAAGTAGGCGGCCGCGCCCTTGTTGTCACCGGAGATCAGATGGTTCGTGTTGGTGAGCGAAGCGCCGTGGGTCGGGAACCAGTTGATCGCCCCGACGTCTCTGCCGCCCTGCGTGATTCGCAGGACCCGCATCGAGGTGTCGATGCCCAGGGGATAGTAGTCCCGGTCCTCGGCGGGGTTGCGGTCGAAGGCGATCCGCGAACGGTTGACGCTGGCATCGGTGAGTTCGCTGCGCCCGTACGACACCGAACCGGGGGCGAGGGTAGCGTGCGCGGCGGTGATCGCCTCGACGATGCCACCGACCTCGGCGTCGAACACCTGACGGTTGTGGCCGAGCACGGCGAGGTTGTACGCGTAGTCGTGGGACGCGCCGCCGCACGCCGCGTGGGAGTGCACCGCCGTGAGCATGACGTTCCGCTCCGTGTACAGGCCGCCGTGGAGTTCCGCGAGCCGAGCCAGCACGGCGTCGTGCACGGACTGGAAGATCATGCACACGTCGACGCACACGTAGACCACGCGCTGCCGGCCGGCCTCGGCGAACACGAACGCCCGCGCACGGGTCCGCTGATGCAGTCCCTCGGCGCGCTGCTCGAAACTGGAGTACCCCATCATCCCGACGTCGGCGACCGGCCCGGTGGCGTCGGAAATGCCGACACCGACGAGGAATTCGCCGTCGCCGTCGGTGGCGGGTTCTGCGGCCGCCGTCCCGGAACCGAGCGCGGCGAACGCCGGAGTCAGGGCCGCCCCCGCGAGCATGCTGCGTCGTCTGATCTGCACTACCGATCGTCCTTTCGGCGGCCGCCCCCCGGGGTGCCACGAATTGGTCAAGCGTCCAGAACCGTAGCCGGTATTGGACCCCAGTTCGGTGATCGACGCAACCCCCCATGTGAGTGGCGAAGCGTGCGCGGGCACGCTTCGCCACTCACGTGCGGTCAGACGGGCCGCGCGTCCCCGAACGTCATCGTCAATTCGGGGATCGAGGATGTGACGAGTGCCCGTTTCGGAAGTCCCAGCGACCGCAGCTCGTCGGCGATCGGGTGGCTGCCCAGTTTCAGCTCCGCGCCTCCGGGCCGGGAGCGGACCCCGATCGGGTTCATGTCCCAGGTGGTGAACCGGGTGAGTTCGTCGAGGTGCGAATAGGCGGCGAGCGACGTGCCGGCCCCCGAACCCGGCACCGGAATGCCCGGTTTGACGCTCAACTGGGCGATCAGCCGGCCGTCCCGGCTCACCGAACCGCGCTTGACGGAACCGGTGTGGTCGACGTCGAAATCGGCCAGGACCTTCGGGAAGCCCCAGATGCCGCGTCCGGCGGCCAGGGTGAAGTCGCCGTCGACGGGCAGTTGATGGATCAGCGCCCCGGCCCGGCCCTTGGCCAGCGCCTTCAGGTCCCCGGGGACCGAGGTGCCGTCGGCCCGGTGGTCGCGGACGAGGAACGCCACCCCGAATTCGTTGTACGGCCCGAGGTCGCCGTCCACGTAGTCGACGAACACGAGCACGCAGATGCCGCGTCCGGGCCGGAACTGCAGGATCTCGAGGCCGGTGTAGTCGATCAGCGACTGGGCGGCGGCGGTCGGCACCGAATACATCGCCATGAACGCCGACGCGGCCCGGATCTGCACGGGCATGTCGACCTGCTTGCCGAGAATCTGATGCGACGTCACGGCGCGACCGCCCCGCGCAGACCGTCGGCGCCGAACATGGGCTCGAACATCGACGTGAAGTCGGGCCCGCGACGCAACATCTGGCCGCCGTCGACGTTGATGATCTGCCCCGTGATCCAGGTGGAGTCGGGGCCGAGGAGGAACTTGGCGAGCGCGGCGATGTCGGTGACCTCGCCGACCCGTGCGATCGGGGTGTTGGCCATGTAGTCGTCGAGGACGGGTCCGCCGTCGGTGATGAGCGCGACGAGGTCGGTGCGGGTCAGACCGGGGCGGATGCAGTTGACGCGGACGTTGCTGGCCCCGAGTTCGTCGGCGGCGAGTTGCGTCAGATTGTCGACTCCCGCCTTGGACGGACCGTATGCGCCGAACCAGCGGTGGGTGTTGCTGCTCGCGATCGAGGAGATGGTGACGATCGAACCGCCGCCAGCGGCGACGAGCGCCCGGGCGGAATGCTTGATCGTCAGCATGGTGCCGGTGACGTTCAGGTCCACGGTCCGCCGCCACGCGTCGACGTCCAGGTGGGTCACGGGTCCCACCGTTTCGTTCCCGCCTGCGCACGTGACGACGCCGTCGAGTTGCCCGGTGCGCTCGCTCGCCGTGGCGACCGCGCGGATGACGTCGTCCTCGTTCGTGACGTCGGCGGTGACCGTGTCGACCGTCCCCGCGGGATTGTCGGTGGTGATCTGCTGCGCTGCGCGTGCCAGTTTCTCTTCGTTGCGACCACAGATCGTGACGTGCACTCCCTCGGCCGCCAGGGCGGTGGCGACGCCCAACCCGATACCACTGCCGCCGCCGGTGACGAGTACGGACGTCTTCGCGAGCCCGCTGCTGCCGTCGTTGGTAACCACGTCCACCTCCAGGTAATAGAACTCGTGTCACTTCTCGAGCCGAAGATCTGTGAAACTTGCCGCTATACCACTACGTCATAGTAAGAACACGTTCTATTATCAGGGCACGATTGGCGGGATTCAATGCTGAGGAGTACCTCGATGACGGACAGGCCGAAATTCGATCTGATCGACGGACGGTTCTACTCGGGCGAGCTCGGCGACCCGCGGCAGGCCTACGCATGGATGCGCGCCCACGAACCGGTGTATCGCGCGGACGGGATTCTCGGCGCCGCGTCGTACGAGGCCGTCCTGGCGGCCGAACGCGATCCGGAGTTGTTCTCCAACGCGGGCGGAATCCGGCCCGGGGTGGGCCCGCTCCCGCAGATGATCGACATGGACGACCCGCAGCACCTGCAGCATCGCCGACTCGTCAACGCCGGCTTCACCCGTAAGCAGGTGGAAGCGAAGATCGACCGGATCCGGGAGATCTGCGATCACCTCATCGACGCCGCGTGTGACAAGGACGAAGTGGACTTCGTGCGCGATCTGGCGGCGCCGCTCCCCATGGCCGTCGTCGGTGACATGCTCGGCGTGCGGCCCGAGGAACGCGACACGTTCCTGCAATGGTCCGACGACCTGATGAACGCCCTCGGCAGCAACGCCACCCAGGAGGAACTCCAGGCACAGGCCAACGCCTACCTGGCATTCAACGAATTCACGCTCCGCACCATCGCGGAGCGGCGGCAGAATCCGACGGACGACCTCACCAGCATCCTCGTGCACAGCGAGATCGACGGTCACCGGCTCAGCGACCCGGACATCGTCGGCGAAACCCTGCTGATCCTGATCGGCGGCGACGAGACCACCCGGCACGTTCTCAGCGGTGGCATGGAACAACTGATGCGGCACCCCGACCAGCAACAGCGGCTCGTGAACGACCCCGACGGCATCCCGGCGGCGGTCGAGGAAATGCTGCGCTGGTCGTCGCCGATCAAGAACATGTGCCGCACCGTCACCCGCGACGTCGAATTCTTCGGAACCGACCTGCGCGAGGGCGAGAAGATGATGCTGCTCTTCGAATCCGCCAACTTCGACGAGGCGGTGTTCGAGCATCCCGAGGTGTTCGACATCGAACGGTCGCCGAACCCGCACGTCGCATTCGGTTTCGGCACCCACTTCTGCCTCGGCAATCAACTCGCCCGGCTCGAAGCGAAGATCATGTTCGAGCAACTGCTGTCGCGGCTGCCGGACATGGTGCTCGTCGACGACGGCCCACTGCGGCGTCGTCCCGCCAACTTCGTGTCGGGGCTCGAGGAGATGCCGGTGAAGCTCTAGGCGCTCCGTGCCCGTGAGTGGCTAAGGAGTCTCTGGACTCGTCAACCACTCACGGGCGCGAAGCGCCTACTCCGGTGCGCCGATGTTCAACTCGTCCGGGTGGGCTCCGACGCGGACGCCGTCGTCCATCGTCTCGATCTCGCTGAGGTCCTGCTCGCTGAGCTCGAAATCGAACACGTCGATGTTCTCGCGGATCCGCGACTCGTGGACCGACTTGGGAATGACGATCAGCCCGCTCTGCAGATGCCAGCGGATCAGCACCTGGGCCGGGCTCTTGCTGTGCCGGTCGCCGATGCGGGTGATGATCGGATCCGTGAGCAGCGTGTTCGGCTTCGAGTTGTCGCCCCACCCCGAATTGCTGGTGCCGCCGAGCGGGCTCCACGATTCGACGGCGATGCCGTGGTCGACGGCGAACGTCCGGATCTCCTGCTGCGCCAGATGCGGGTGCAACTCCACCTGATCGACCGCCGGAACGACGCCGCCCCGGTCGATCAGCAACTGCAGGTGACGCGGTTCGAAATTGCACACACCGATCGCCTTCGCACGACCCGACTCGGCGATCTTCTCCAGCGCATCCCACGTGCGGAGGATGCGGTCGTCGTCCTGCAGCGGCCAATGGATCAGGTACAGGTCGACATAATCGACGCCGAGACGTCCGAGGCTGGCGTCGAACGCCTTCAACGCCGGTTCGTAGCCCTGATCGGCGTTCCACAACTTGGTGGTGAGAAAGATGTCTTCGCGGGCGACTCCCGAGTTCGCGATGCCACGGCCCACCCCTTCCTCGTTGCCGTATGCGGCGGCGGTGTCGATGTGCCGGTAGCCCGCCTCGTCCAGGGCGAACCCGACGGCGTGTTCGGTCTCGTCGTTGTCCGCCTGCCAGACTCCCAGGCCGAGCTGCGGGAGGATGGTTCCGGAATTCAGCACGATGCTGGGTACTCGAGGACTCATGCTGTCCAGGCTATCGACTGTGGTGGGGTCGTGAGGGGTACATGCGCTGCCTGGCATCATGCGGAGGTGACGCAAATTCGGCTGTTGGCGACGGACCTCGACGGCACCCTGCTGCGGTCGGACCGCACGATCTCCCCTCGCACCGCGCAGGCCATGGAGGACGCGCGACTGTCGGGGGTCGAGATTGTGTGGGCGACGGCCCGCGCCCGGCACTCGGTGCACGAGCTGGCGCAGTCGTGCGGATTCCGGGGCAAGGCGATCTGCGCGAACGGGGCGGTGGTCCTCGACCTGGCCGACGGAACCCCGGTGATCACGGCGACGACGACCATCGCGATGGCGTCGGCTGCGGCGGCGATGGACCGGGTGCGGACGTTGATGCCCGGTGTCGTGTTCGCGAACATCGGCCCGACGCGCTTCGTCGCCGAACCGGCGTACGCGGCGTTGTGCGAGTTCGCCGACCACCACCGGCACCCGCACGAGATGATGTTGTCGGAACTGCTGCCCGGCATCGACGAGCCGATGGTGAAGATCGTCGCCCGGCACCCGGAGGTTCCCAGCGCGGAGCTGTACCGGGCGGCGGTGGCGGCCGGCGTCGACGGCGTCGAACTGACGCACTCCGGCGCGCCGTACGTCGAGATGGCGGCGTCCGGCGTGTCCAAGGCGAGTGCACTCGCGGAGCTCTGTGCGGTCGACGGGATCTCGACCGAGGAGGTCGCCGTGGCCGGGGACGCCATCAACGACGTCCCGATGCTGATGTGGGCGGGCACGGCACTCTGCCCGTCCAACGCGCTGCCGGAAGTCCTCGCCCTCGCCGACCACGTCCTGCCCAGCAACGACGAAGACGGGGTCGCCAGCTACCTGGAGGGGCTGCGCCCGTGAGCGGTTAAGGAGTGCAGAGACTCGTTAACCACGCACGGGCGGCGAAGCCGCCTACAGTCCGGCCGCCGAGGCGAGTTCGGGCAGGTACTCGCGCGGCTGCCCGAACAGCTGTGCACTCCCGTGTGCACGTTTGAAGTACAGCTGCGCGTCGTGTTCCCACGTGATCGCGATGCCGCCGTGCAGCTGGACGGCCTCCGCCGCGACGTGCTGCAGCGCCTCCGAGCAGTACACCTTCGCGATGACCGCGTCCTCGTGCGTCCCCGACAGCGCCGCGGCGTACGACATGGACCGGGCCGTCTCGACGAGGGCGTACATGTCGGCCATGCGGTGTTTGAGCGCCTGGAACGACCCGATTGCCCGGCCGAACTGCTTGCGCGACTTCGCGTACTCCACCGTCTGCTCCAGCGCCGCGGACGCCGCGCCCACCTGTTCCGCCGACAACGCGACCAGCGCGACCGTGCGCACCTGGTCGACGAGGTCGGTGGGGGAGACGAGCCTGCGCGCCGCGGCCCCGTCGAACGTCACCTCCGACAGCGGACGCGTCGGGTCCATCGCCGGGACGCGACGACGCGTGACGCCGTCCGTCGCCGGGTCCACCTCGAACAGGCCTTCGGACGTGAGAACCAGCAGCACGTCCGCGACGTCACCGCCGAGCACATACGACGCCGTCCCCGACAGCGCCTCGCCCGACGCGGTGACCCCGAAACCGGACCAGCCGTCCGCACCCGCCCAGCACAGCGCGGCCACCGAACCCGCCGCGATGCCGGGCAGCAGTCGGGCACACGCGTCGTCGTCCCCCGACAGCACCAGCGCCTGCGCGGCCAGCACCGCGCTGCCCAGCATCGGCGACGGCGTCATCGTGCGGCCCAGCTCTTCTTGCACCACATGGACTTCCAGCAGCGACGCCCCGACACCGTCGTACTTCTCCGGAACGGCGAGGGCGGCGACGCCGATCTGCTCGCACAACTTGGACCACAGCGCGTCGTCGTAGCCGTGGTCGGTGGTGATCGCCCGGCGGACGGCGGCCGAGTCGGAATGCTTACCCAGCAGATCCCGGACCGACGACCTGAGTGCGGCCCGCTCCACGTTGTCGAAACTCATGACACACCCACCAGTGAATCGACGACGCGGCCGCGGTGGAACGCCGGGTTGCCCCAAGCGGTGACCAGTGCCCGGACCTTGGTGAGCCACAGCGAGAGGTCGTGCTCCTGCGTGTAGCCGATGGCGCCGTGCACCTGCAGCGCCACCCGCGCCGCCCGGTAGGCGGCATCCCCGCACGCGACCTTCGCCGCCGCGACGTCCCGGGAACTGTCGGCGGACTCGTCCCGCACCGCCATGGCCGCACCGTGCAGCAGCGGCCTCGACATCTCCAGCCCGACCGCGACCTCGGCGAGGTGATGTTTGACGGCCTGGAACTGTCCGATCACCTTGCCGAACTGCTTGCGCTGCTTGGCGTAGTCGGTGGTGACGTCGAGCAGGGTCTGCCCGAGTCCCTGCAACTGGGCGGCGGTGGCCAACGCCCCGAGATCGAATGCGGGCCCGAAGTCGACGTCGCCGAGGGCGTCCCCGGCGGTCAGTGGGAACAGCCGTCGCGACTGATCCACCGAGTTCTGCACCGCCCCGGCCTGCCCGAGGCTCACCGTCGCACCGTCGACGAGCACGACCAGATCGGCCGAGTCCGCATCCACGGCGAACGGCACGTGCGGCGCGGCCGCGGCCGTGGCGAGTGAACCGGATGCCAACGCCGCCAACCGGTCCGGAGCCACCTGCGCGAGCAGGGCCGGCACGACCGCGACGGTCTCGGCCACGGGGCCGGGAACGGCATGGCGGCCGAGTTGTTCGACGGCCACGACGAGGTCGACGGCGTCGGCGCCCAGTCCGTCGTGCTCGTCCGCGATGAGCAGTCCGTTGACTCCGGTCTCGGCGAGGCGCTGCCACACCTTCAGGCCCGGACCCGTGTCGCCGGTGTTCCACGACCGGATCGCCGCCGGCATGTCCGACTTCGACAGCAGGGCGTCGATGCTGGACGCGAAGTCCTGATGGGAGGAGTCGAGTGTGAATCTCATCGATCCGCCTTCGGTAGGCCGAGCAGCCGCTCGGCGATCACGTTCTTCTGAATCTCGTTGGTGCCGGCATAGATCGGACCGGACAGGGAGAACAGGTAGCCGTCCATCCAGTTGTCCGCAAGCTCCGCCGAGGCGCCCTGCAGTTCGAGTGCGGTCTCGTGGGTGGCGATGTCCCATTCCGACCAGAACACCTTGTTGATCGACGATTCGGCGCCCAGCTGCCCGCCATCGGCGAGCCGGGTGACGGTGCCGAACGTATTCAGCTGGTAGGCGCGGGCACCGATCCAGGCGTCGGCGACCTTGTTTCGCAGGGCCGTGTCGTCGGTGAGTCCGCTGTCCCGGAACAGTTCGACGAGCCGGTCGACGGTCGCGAGGAAACGGCCCGGGCTGCGCAGCGACAGTCCGCGTTCGTTGGACGCGGTGCTCATCGCCACGCGCCAGCCTTCGTTCACGCCGCCGATCACTCCGGACTCGCCGGGGTTCGCAGGGTCGTCCGGGACGAACACGTCCTCGAGGAAAATCTCCGCGAAACCGGGCTCGCCGTCCAGTTGATCGATCGGGCGCACGGTGACACCCTTCGAGCGCAGGTCGAACATGAAGTACGTGATGCCCTTGTGTCGCTGGGCGTCCGGGTCGGACCGGAACAGCCCGAAACCCCAGTCCGCGAAGCTCGCCCGCGAACTCCACGTCTTCTGCCCGTTCAGCACCCAGCCGCCGTCGACGCGCCCGGCGGTGGAACGGAGCGACGCGAGGTCGCTACCCGACTCCGGCTCCGACCAGGCCTGCGCCCAGATGTCGTCGGCGCGGGCCATCCGCGGCATGATGCGGGCCAACTGCTCGGCGTTCGCATGCTCGAACAGTGTCGGAGCGAGCAGGAAGATGCCGTTCTGGCTGACGCGTCCGGGCGCACCCGAGCGGTAGTACTCCTCCTCGAACACCACCCATTCCAGCAGCGACGCGTCCCGTCCGCCCAGTTCCTCCGGCCACGACACCACCGACAGCCGGGCGTCGGCGAGAGTGCGTTCCCACTCGCGGTGCGCCTCGAAACCCTCCGCGGTATCCATCGACGGCAGCGGTTCGGCGGGAACGTTGTCGCGCAGGAAGGTCCGCACCTCCTCGCGGAAGGCGACGGTGGCGGCGTCGAACTCGAGATCCACTTACTTCGCCCCTTCGTTCGAGTTGCGTGCACTGGCCGCCATCGACTTGGCATCCATGCCGCCGAGCGGATCGGTGTCGATCTCGGCGTTGTGCGCGTGCGCGAAGTGGTGGAGACCGAAGACGGAGTCCATACCGTTCCGCATGCCCATCTGGTCCTCGCACTGGTTGACGGCCTTCTTGGTGAGCGCGAGACCGAACCGGGGCATGGCGGCGATGCGTCCGGCGATCGCGAGCGTCTCCTGCTCCAGGTCCTCGCGCGGCACGACGCGGTTGACCATGCCCACCTCGTAGGCGCGCTGCGCGGTGAACCGGTCGCCGGTGAAGAGGATTTCCTTCGCGAACCGCGGTCCGAGCATCCACGGATGCGCGAAGTACTCGACCCCCGGAATGCCCATACGTACGACCGGATCGGAGAAGAACGCGTCGTCCGACGCCACGATGAGGTCGCACACCCACGCCAGCATCAGACCGCCGGCGATGCAGGCACCCTGGATCATCGCGATGGTCGGCTTCGGGATCTCGCGCCAGCGACGGCACATCCCGAGATAGACCTCCATCTCGCGCGCGAACCGCTGGTCGCCACCCGGCTTGTCGACGTGGTCCCACCACATCACGGCCTTGTTGTCGTAATGCACGTGATGGTCCCGGCCCGGGGTCCCGATGTCGTGCCCGGCGCTGAAGTGCTTTCCGTTGCCGGCAAGGACGATCACCTTCACGTCGTCGTCCTCGACGGCCCGCTCGAACGCGGCGTCGAGGGCGTACGTCATCACCGAGTTCTGGGCGTTGCGGTAGTCGGGGCGGTTGAGCGTCACGAATGCGACACCGTCACGCACCTCGTAGGTGACGACGTCACCCTCGTCCGGAACCGTCATTTCTTCTCCTCACGCAGAACGTTTTTCATGACCTTCCCGGAGGGGTTCCGGGGGAGGGAGTCCACGAAGCGCACCGACCGGGGCACCTTGAAATTGGCGAGTCGCTCCTTGCAGAACGCGACCACGTCGTCCTCGGCGAGCGTGACGCCCGCCTTGGCGACCACGTAGGCCCGCCCGATCTCGCCCATCCGCTCGTCGGGCACACCGACGACTGCAGACTCCGCGACGCCGTCGAGTCGGGCAAGAGCGTTCTCCACCTCAGCGGGATACACGTTGAAACCGCCGGAGATGTACATGTCCTTGAGGCGGTCGGTGATGTCCACGTAACCGCGGTGGTCCAGGGTCCCGACGTCGCCGGTGTGCAGCCAGCCGTCCGCATCGATGGTCTTGGCAGTCGATTCGGGGTCGTCGAGATAACCGAGCATCACGTTCTCGCCGCGCACCAGGATCTCGCCCTGGTCGCCGATCCGGACCTCCATCCCGGGGATGGCGCGACCCGACGTGGTCGACACGGTCACCGGGTCGTCGTCGGTCCGGCACATCGTGACCACCACCGCCTCCGTCTGACCGTAGGCGGTGAGGACGGCGTCGAAGCTCAGCTCCGACTGCATCCGTTCCACCAGTGCGACCGGAACCGCGGCCGCGCCCGTGATCGCGACCCGCAGGCTGGACAGGTCGTACTTCGGACGGTCCGGGTGGTCCAGGATCGACTGGAAGATCGTGGGGGCGCCGGGGAGCACGGTGATCTGCTCGTCGTGCACGGTCGCCATCACCTTCGGCACGTCGAACACCGCCATCGGCACCACCGTCGCCCCGTTCAGCAGGCACACCAGGAACCCGGCCTTGTACCCGAAGGTGTGGAAGAACGGGTTGATGATCAGGTAGTTGTCGTCGGAGGTCACCTCGGCGCACTCGCCCCACGCCTGCGCGATGCCCACCGACTGCCGGTGCGCACTCATCACGCCCTTGCTGCGGCCCGTCGTGCCCGACGTGAACATGACGTCGGAGACGTCGTCGGGGGAGACGGCGGCCGCGCGGGCGTCGGCCTCGGCGCGCGTGTCCTCGTCGGCGAGGGCGAGGAAGTCGTCGAAGTCGAAGACGCCGGGCACCTCGGCGTCGCCGCCGTCGACCGGAACCCGGACGACGGTCGGCAGGTCGAGGGTGCTCGACTCGTCGCGCAGCAACGCGTACCGGTCGGTGCCGAGGAAGTTGCCCGCGACCACCAGTGCGGTGGTCTTGGTGCGCTCGAGAATGTCGAGGGCCTCGGTGGCCGTGTACCGGGTGTTGATCGGGACGAGGGTCGCGCCGGCGTAGTGGATGCCGAGCGCCGCGACCACCCAGTGATACGTGTTGGGCGACCACACCGCGACGTGATCGCCGGGTCGCACGTCCTGTGAGTTGAGTGCTGCGGCGAAATCGCGGACACGGTCGTGCAGTTGTGTGAAGGTCAGACGGACGTCGCCGTCCGCCACGGCTGTGAGCTCGCCGAATTCGCGTGCGGCCCGTTTCAGGGCGGACGGGGTGGTTGTCGGTTGTTCGGTCACTGGGCTCCCTACCTACCTAGCAAGTGCTTGGTAGGTTATCTTACAGACGTGGACCAGAGCGAGAGCCCGGACGGGCTGATCACCGACGACGACTTTGCGCAAACCGTCAGGACGTGGCTGAACGACAACCTCACCGGCGACTTCGCCCGGCTGAAAGGCAAAGGCGGCCCCGGCAGCGAGCACGAGTTCTTCGAGGAACGGCTCGCCTGGGACCGTCATCTCGCCGCGGCGGGATGGACGTGCCTCGGCTGGCCGAAGGAGCACGGCGGGCGCGGAGCCACGCTGGCACAACAGGTGGTGTTCCATCAGGAGTACGCGAAGTCGGGGGCGCCGGCGCGGGTCAGCCACGTCGGCGAGGAACTGCTCGGGCCGACGCTCATCGCGTTCGGCACCGAGGAGCAGAAGCGCCGCTTCCTTCCCGGGATCAACACCGTGACCGAACTGTGGGCACAGGGCTACTCCGAACCGGGCGCCGGTTCCGACCTCGCCAACGTCGCCACCACCGCGCGCCGCGACGGCGACAAGTGGGTGATCAACGGGCAGAAGGTCTGGACGTCCCTCGCGCACGTCGCCCAGTGGGCGTTCGTCCTCTGCCGCACCGAACCGGGATCCAAGCGGCACCGGGGCCTGAGCTTCCTGCTCGTCCCGCTCGACCAGCCCGGCGTCACGGTCCGGCCCATCCAGCAGTTGACCGGCACGTCCGAGTTCAACGAGGTGTTCTTCGACGACGCCGTCACGGACGCGGATCTGGTGGTCGGGGAGCCCGGCGACGGCTGGCGGGTCGCGATGGGTCTGCTGACGTTCGAGCGCGGCGTGTCCACGCTCGGGCAGCAGATCGGTTTCGCCCGCGAACTGCAGGGCGTCGTCGACCTCGCGAAGGCCAACGGTGCGGCGACCGACCCGAACATCCGCGAGAAGATCTCCCGCGCGTGGGTCGGACTGCGGGTGATGCGGGCGCACGCCCTGCGCACCCTGGAAGCGGTCGACGCCGGGACCTCCGGCGCGGAGGCGTCCGTCGCGAAGCTGTTGTGGGCCAACTGGCATCGAGACCTCGGTCAGCTGGCCATGGACGTGCAGGGCGCGGCGTCGCTGCTCGCCCCGGCCGATCCGTCGTCCGACGTCACGGACCCGGAACATCTGGAACTGGGCGAGTGGCAGCGACTGTTCCTGTTCACCCGCGCCGACACCATCTACGGCGGATCCAACGAGATCCAGCGCAACATCATCTCCGAGCGCGTGCTCGGACTTCCCCGAGAGGCCCGTTCATGACTACTACTCCGCTCGCCGCCGCGCCCGTCGAGACTCCGGGCCACGACCTGTTGAAAGGCAAGAAGGTCGTCGTCACCGCCGCGGCGGGCACCGGCATCGGATTCGCGTCCGCGCGCCGCGCCCTGCTCGAGGGCGCCGACGTGCTGGTGTCCGACTGGCACGAGCGTCGCCTCCTCGAGACCAAGGAGAAACTGGCCGCCGAGTTCCCCGGGCAGGCGGTCGAGGCGCTGACGTGTGACGTGTCCAGTACGGAACAGGTGGACGCGTTGATCTCCGGGGCCGCCGACGCGCTGGGTCGGATCGACGTGCTCGTCAACAACGCCGGACTCGGCGGCGAGACCCCGCTCGTCGACATGACGGACGAGGAGTGGGACCGCGTCCTCGACATCACGCTGAACGGAACGTTCCGGGCCACCCGCGCCGCGCTGCGCTACTTCAAGGGGGTCGAGCACAACGGAGTACTGGTCAACAACGCGTCCGTCCTCGGGTGGCGGGCGCAGCACTCGCAGGCGCACTACGCGGCCGCGAAGGCCGGCGTCATGGCGCTGACCCGGTGCAGCGCGATCGAGGCCGCCGAGTACGGCGTCCGGATCAACGCCGTCGCGCCGTCCATCGCGCGGCACGCCTTCCTCGCGAAGGTGACCAGCGAGGAACTCCTCGACAAGCTGGCGTCCGACGAGGCGTTCGGCCGCGCCGCCGAGGTGTGGGAAATCGCCGCCACCATCGCCATGCTCGCCAGCGACTACACCACCTACCTCACCGGTGAGGTCGTGTCGATCTCGTCGCAGAGGGCGTAGCCGCCCTGTGCGTGGTTAACGAGTGTCTGGACTCCTTAACCGCGCACGGGGCCAAAGGCCCTAACAAGCGCTTGGTTGATAGGATGTGACGATGACGCCACCCCCCGCCGACGACACGTCCGGCAAGTCCGGACGCCGGACCGAACTCCTCGACATCGCGGCCACCCTGTTCGCCGAACGCGGCCTGCGGGCCACCACCGTCCGCGACATCGCCGACGCCGCGGGCATCCTGTCGGGCAGCCTGTACCACCACTTCGACTCGAAGGAGTCGATGGTCGACGAGATCCTACGGGGCTTCCTCGACGACCTGTTCGGCAAGTACCGCGAGATCGTCGCGTCCGGACTCGACAGCCGCGCGACCCTCGAAGCACTGGTCACCACGTCGTATGAGGCGATCGACGCGTCGCATTCCGCGGTCGCGATCTACCAGGACGAGGTGAAGCACCTCGTCGCCAACGAGCGTTTCGAGTACCTGTCCGAACTGAACACCGAATTCCGCGAGCTGTGGATGGGTGTGCTCGACGCGGGTGTGAAGGACGGCAGCTTCCGGTCCGACATCGACGTCGAGCTCGCCTTCCGATTCCTCCGCGACACCGCCTGGGTCGCCGTCCGCTGGTACCGGCCCGGTGGCTCGGTCACGGTCGACACCGTGGCCAAGCAATACCTCTCGATCGTCCTCGACGGACTTGCGAGTCCCCATCACTGACTAGGAGTTTCACATGACCGAGGCCTACATCGTCGACGCCGTCCGCACACCGATCGGCAAGAAGAACGGCGGCCTGTCCGGCGTGCATCCCGCCGACCTGGGTGCGCACGTCATCAAGGCCCTCGTCGAGCGCACGGGCATCGACCCGGCCGGTGTCGACGACGTCGTCTTCGGTTGCGTCGACGCGATCGGCGGGCAGGCGGGCAACATCGCCCGCACCGCGTGGCTGGCTGCCGGCTACCCGGAAGAGGTCCCGGGGGTCACCGTCGACCGGCAGTGCGGGTCCAGTCAGCAGGCCGTGCACTTCGGTGCGCAGGCGATCCTGAGCGGCACCGCCGACCTGATCGTCGCCGGCGGTGTGCAGAACATGAGCCAGATCCCGATCGCATCGGCGATGGTGGTCGGTCAGCAGTACGGATTCGACACCCCGTTCGGCGGATCGACGGGCTGGACGGAACGCTACGGCGACCAGGAGGTGTCGCAGTTCAACGGCGCCGAACTGATCGCGGACAAGTGGGACATCAGCCGCGAGGAACTCGAGCGCTGGGCGCTGCAGAGCCACGAGCGGGCGCGGACGGCCATCGCCGAAGGTCGCTTCGACCGTGAGATCGTCCCGTTCGGTGACGTGACGACGGACGAGGGTCCCCGCGAGACCAGCCTCGAGAAGATGGCGGCGCTGAAGACCCTCACCGACGGGGGACGTCTCACGGCCGCGGTCGCGAGCCAGATCTCCGACGGCGCGAGCGCGGTGCTGCTGGCCTCACCGGAAGCGGTCGAGAGGTACGGCCTGACCTCCCGGGCCCGCATCCACCACCTGAGCGCCCGCGGCGCCGACCCGATCTTCATGCTCAGCGCGCCGATCCCGGCCACGCGCTACGCGCTGGAGAAGACGGGCCTGGGCATCGACGACATCGACCTGATCGAGATCAACGAGGCCTTCGCGCCGGTCGTCCTCGCATGGATCAAGGAGATCGGCGCCGATCCGGCGAAGGTCAATGTCAACGGCGGCGCGATCGCCCTCGGCCACCCACTCGGCGCGACCGGCACGAAGCTGATGGCCACACTCCTCAACGAACTCGAGCGCACCGGCGGCCGCTACGGTCTGCAGACCATCTGCGAGGGCGGCGGCACAGCCAACGCCACCATCATCGAACGCCTGTGAGTACTTGTTAACCGCGGGCGGTTAACAAGTACTCACAGGTCAGGTGCGGGCATGACCGGCGATGTCCTCCGTGAACGCCTGCATCATCTCGGCGGTGAGGGTGGGACGCACCGTGTCGATCACGTCCAGATAGTCCTGGGTGCCGGCATGGCAGCGTCCACCCGAATCGACGCTGCACTCGAAGGTCGCCTGCGCCACGGTCCGTGCCGCGTGCGCGACATCGGCGGGCGTGTAGCCCTCGGTCGCGGCGACGAGGGCGGACACGTCGACCTGCTCGTTGCCGAGATAGCGCTCCCACAGGGCGTGACGGGCCTCCGCGTCCGGCGCGCCGATCGGCAGCACGTAGTCGAAACGTCCGTGTCGAAGGAACGCATTATCCAGTGCTCGAACGGAATTGGTGGCGCACACCAGTAGCCGCCCGCCGCGTTCACGGAAGTTGACGATCGACTTCAGCAGTTCGTTCACCACCCCGACGGACTGCGACCCGGGCCGGCGCCGCGCCGCAACCTCCTCCACCTCGTCGATGAAGACGACGACGTGCTCGAGTTCGCCCATCGACGCGAACGCCTCCCCGAGGCCGGCGGCGAGACCGCTCTCGGCGGCCGCGAGCCGCGAGGGGAACAGTTCGACGAACGGCCAGCCGAGCCGGCTGGCGATGGCACGCGCGAACGTCGTCTTCCCGGTTCCCGGCGGGCCGAACAGCACCACCGCGCGCGGTGCTGCCACCCCGTGGTCGGCGGCCAGCGCCGGCCGGGACAGCGGGAGCACGATCTTGCGTTCGATCAGCGACTTCTCCCGCGTCATGCCGGCGACCTGTTTCCACAGTCCGGCGGTCGGCACCGCACCGCCGAGCGTCGCCAGAAGCCCGGCCGTGCGGGGCGACACCGTCCCGAGCTTCTCGTAGTACGTGACTCCGGTGCGGGCCGTGAATCCCGAATTGGTCAACGCCGTCGCACCGGTCTCCCCTTCGGGGAGGAGGGCGGTCACCCGCCGGACTCCTCTGGCGAGGAGCCGGTGCTCGAGCTGCGACAACAGGGCGCTGCCGAGCCCTTGCCCACGCCATTCGGGATCGAGGGAGATCCGCATGACCCAGGCGCGGTCCTCGTCGACGCGAGCGACCGCCGTCCCGATGATGTGCCCGTCCCTCGTCGCGACGACCGCGGGGTGACGATTCAGCAGACTCCCGACCACGTCCGAGAGCGCGAACAGGGGCAGCTGGTCCGTGGTGGTGGAACTGCTATCCATGCGCACGACAGCCTCGAGATCCTCCGGTTCGAAGTCTCGGATGGTCCAGGCGTCCATGCGCCCTCCCTGAAGTGGATGGCGGAANNTATTAACCGCGGGCGGTTAATAAGTACTCACGGGCGGGAAGCGCTACGCTCGAATCCACAGGTGACGAGTCCTGAACGGGGCCGTGATGCACGAGTTGGCAATCACCCAGAGCGTCGTCGACGCCGTCTGCGAGACCGCCGCGGGACGGACGGTCCACAGTGTGCGCGTACAGGTGGGGGCGTTGACGGCCGTGGTCGCCGATTCGATGCAGTTCTGTTTCGAACTGGTCACCGAAGGGACCGTCGCGCACGGTGCCCGTCTCGACATCGACCACACCCCGGGCGGTGCGCACTGCCGTGAGTGCGGCGAGGATTTCGCGCTCACGGACCTGGTGTTGCTGTGCCCGTGCGGAAGTGCGGACGTGGAGGTCACGTCGGGTCGGGAACTACGAATCCTCTCGATGGAAGTGAGCTGACGCAAATGTGTGCCACCTGTGGATGCGGAGACGAGACCGGAACCAGGATCACGGTGCCCCACGAGCACCCGCACGACCACGAGCACCCGCACGCGACCACCCGCACGACCACGGCCACCCCCACACTCACGAACACCCCCACGAGCACGCGACCGAGACGGTGACCCTCGAGCAGAAGGTACTGGCGAAGAACGACCTCACGGCGGAGCGCAACCGGGGCTGGCTGGCCGGACGTGGGGTGCTCGCGCTGAACGTGATGAGTTCGCCGGGGTCGGGGAAGACGACGCTGCTCGAACGCACCATCGCCGACATCGGTGGGCAGCGGCGCGTCTCGGTGGTGGAGGGTGATCAGGAGACGATGCTCGACGCGAACCGAATCAAGGCGACGGGATGTGCTGTGGTGCAGGTGAACACGGGTGCCGGGTGTCATCTCGACGCCGAGATGATGCGGGACGCGCTGACCGCTCTCGACCCCGAGCCGAACTCGCTGCTGTTCATCGAGAACGTGGGGAACCTCGTCTGTCCGGCACTGTTCGATCTCGGTGAGAAGAGCAGGGTGGTGGTGATCTCGGTGACCGAGGGGACGGACAAGCCGCTCAAGTATCCGCACATGTTCGCGGCGGCGAACCTGGTGATCGTGAACAAGGCGGACCTGTTGCCGTACGTGGACTTCGACGTCGATCTCTGCACGAAATACGCCCGGTCCGTGAACCCCGACCTGCAGATGATCACGTTGTCGGCGACGACGGGCCAGGGCATTGCGCAGTGGTACGACTGGATTGCGAAGCAATGACGCCCCTACACGACCGGGCGGAGCCGCGCGGTGCGACGCGCCGAGGACCGTTGACATCCGCTCGGCGGCGGAGCTAAATAAATATCAGCGCCACGCAGGTGGGCCGACGGTCGACTCCGGTGGCGACAGGAGTTGTGTTCACTCCGGAAAGCGACCTGATATGCCGACACAGGAAGCAATCAACGCCGAGGACACCCTGATTCACGTGCTGTGGATCAATGCGGGACTCAGTTGCGACGGCGATTCGGTGGCCTTGACGGCTGCGACGCAGCCCAGTGTCGAGGAGATTGCTCTGGGAGCCCTGCCGGGCCTGCCCAAAGTGGCCGTTCACTGGCCGCTGATCGACTTCGAGAACGGCCCCGAGGGCGGCGCCGACGACTTCCTGGAGTGGTTCTGGAAGGCGGATCGCGGCGAGCTCGAACCGTTCGTCCTGGTGGTGGAGGGTTCGATCCCGAACGAGCAACTTCACGACGAGGGTTACTGGTGCGGTTTCGGCAACAATCCCGAGACCGGTCAGCCGGTGACGACGAGTGAATGGCTCGATCGTCTCGCTCCGAAGGCGACGGCGATCGTCGCGGCCGGGACGTGCGCCACGTACGGCGGTATTCACGCGATGGCGGGTAATCCGACCGGTGCGATGGGTGTTCCCGACTATCTCGGCTGGGATTGGAAGTCGAAGGCGGGCATCCCGATCGTCTGCGTTCCCGGCTGCCCGATCCAACCGGACAATCTGTCGGAGACTCTGACGTATCTCCTCTACATGGCCACCGAGCAGGCGCCCATGATCCCGCTCGACGACGCTTTGCGCCCGCAATGGCTGTTCGGTGCCACGGTGCACGAGGGCTGCGACCGCGCCGGCTACTACGAGCAGGGTGATTTCGCCACCGAGTACGGCTCACCCAAGTGCATCGTGAAGCTGGGGTGCTGGGGCCCCGTCGTCAAGTGCAACGTCCCGAAGCGGGGCTGGATCAACGGTGTCGGTGGGTGCCCGAATGTGGGCGGTATCTGCATCGGGTGCACGATGCCTGGCTTCCCGGACAAGTTCATGCCGTTCATGGACGAACCCCCGGGCGGCAAGATCTCCACCGCGGCGTCCGGACTGTACGGATCCGCCATTCGGAGTCTCCGCAAGATCACCAAGACCACCTTGGACAAAGAGCCGCACTGGCGCAGTCGCGGTACGAAACTGACCACGGGCGCCACACGCACCTGGTAGTCCCGCTCGGGGTCTCGGGCGGTAGTCCGCCGGCCTCGAACACTGAGAGGTACGTCGATGACAACGATCATTCCGGAACCTTCGCACAAGTCGGAATCCGACGGCCTGGTCGAGATGGCGTGGGATCCGATTACGCGCATCGTGGGCAGCCTGGGCATCTACACGAAGATCGACTTCAAGCAGAAGGAAGTCGTGGAGTGCCACAGCACCTCGTCGATCTTCCGCGGCTATTCGATCTTCATGAAGGGTAAGGACCCGCGCGACGCCCACTTCATCACGAGCCGCATCTGCGGTATCTGTGGTGACAACCATGCGACGTGTTCGTGTTATACCCAGAACATGGCCTACGGCGTGCAGCCGCCGCACATCGGCGAGTGGATCGTCAACCTCGGCGAGGCCGCGGAATACATGTTCGACCACAACATCTTTCAGGAGAACCTCGTCGGTGTGGACTTCTGCGAGAAGATGGTCTCCGAGACCAATCCGGGGGTGCTCGCGCAGGCCGAGAAGACCGAGGCGCCGCACGCCGGTGAGCACGGCTACAAGACCATCGCCGATATCATGCGTTCGCTCAACCCGTTCACCGGTGAGTTCTATCGGGAGGCGTTGCAGGTCAGTCGGTGGACGCGAGAGATGTTCTGCCTCATGGAAGGTCGGCACGTCCATCCGTCCACCCTGTATCCGGGTGGTGTGGGCACGGTCGCGACGATCCAGTTGATGACCGACTACACGACGCGTCTGATGCGCTACGTGGAGTTCATGAAGAAGGTCGTCCCCATGCACGACGACCTGTTCGACTTCTTCTACGAGGCCATGCCCGGCTACGAGAAGGTCGGCCTGCGCCGGACTCTCCTCGGCTGCTGGGGGTCCTTCCAGGATCCCGCGGTGTGCAACTTCTCCTACAAGGACATGGAGAAGTGGGGACGGGCCATGTTCGTCACGCCCGGCATCGTGGTGGACGGCAAACTGATCACGACGTCCCTCGTCGACATCAATCTGGGCATCCGAATCCTGCTGGGCAGTTCGTATTACGACGACTGGACCGACCAGGAGATGTTCGTGAAGAACGATCCGCTCGGGAACCCGGTCGACCGCAGGCACCCGTGGAACCAGCACACCAACCCGCACCCGCAGAAACGCGACATGGAGGACAAGTACAGCTGGGTGATGTCGCCGCGGTGGTTCGACGGCACCGACCACCTCGCGCTGGACACCGGCGGCGGGCCGCTGGCCCGGCTCTGGAGTACCGCCCTCGCGGGCCTCGTCGACATCGGGTACGTGCAGTCGACCGGTCACAGCGTGAAGATCAACCTGCCGAAGACCGCGCTGAAGGGCCCGGTCGAGTTCGAATGGAAGATCCCGCAGTACGGCAGCAACACCATCGAGCGTGACCGGGCGCGGACCTACTTCCAGGCGTACGCGGCGGCGTGTGCGCTGCACTTCGCGGAGAAGGCGCTCGCCGAGATCCGGGCCGGGCACACGAAGACGTGGGAGAAGTTCGAGGTCCCCGACGAGGGAATCGGCTGCGGCTTCACGGAGGCGGTGCGCGGAGTCCTGTCGCACCACATGGTGATTCGCGACGGCAAGATCGCGAACTATCACCCGTATCCGCCGACGCCGTGGAACGCCAACCCCCGCGACAGCTTCGGGACACCGGGGCCGTACGAGGATGCGGTGCAGGGTCAGCCGATCTTCGAGGAGAACGACCGGGAGCACTTCAAGGGCATCGACATCATGCGGACCGTCCGCAGTTTCGATCCCTGCCTGCCCTGCGGTGTGCACATGTATCTCGGTGAGGGGAAGACGCTGGAGAAGCTGCATTCGCCCACCCAGTCCGTGACCGGCGAGTGACGGGGTACGCATGGAGAGTGGCGGATCGGAGACGTGGGGGAGCGACGAAGTAGGAGACGACCCCGATCGGTGGCGGACGGCCGGCGAGAGGATCGACAGCCTGTTGGACGCGAGTTCGACTGGTGGTTCGGTGGCACGTGATCGCGCCGAGCAATTGGTCCGCGAGGTGGTCGAACTCTACGGCGCCGGGCTGCAGCGTGTCCTCGAGATCATCGGCGACCGCGACGACGATCTCGTCGAACGACTCGCCGCCGACGAACTCGTGGCCAGTCTGCTGCTGGTGAACGGACTCCATCCGCACGACGTCGAGACGAGGGTCGCGACAGCACTCGACAGTGTGCGCCCCTATCTGGGCTCCCACGGCGGCGACGTCGAACTGCTCGGCGTGGTGGAGGGTGTGGTGCGGCTTCGGCTGACCGGCAGTTGTCAGAGCTGCCCATCCTCGGCGGTGACGTTGGAACTCGCCGTCAAGGACGCCGTACTGGCGGCGGCACCGGAGACCGTGGACATCGAGGTGGTGGGTGCCACGCCCGCGGCCGGCTCCGGGCTGATTGCCGCGGAATCTCTGTTCTCCCATGTTCATCCGAACGGAACGGACGGGTCGAGTGGCACCGGGACGTGGATCTCGGTGCCCGAACTCGAGGACCTCGCGCCCGGGGAGGTGGCCGGGTTCGCCGTCGCCGGGCTCCCGATTCTGGTGTGCCGGATCGGGGAGCAGTTGTTCGCCTACCGCGACCGCTGCGCCGCCTGCACCAACTCGCTGGCCGGGGCCACGCTGCAACGAAAGGCGGGCGGGCAGGTGGGTGATGCGGTGCTGCGCTGTCCGTCGTGCCGGGCGCACTTCGACCCGCGCCGGGCAGGACTCCGTCTGGACGGTGACGCGGACGCCGAAACGCTGTCGCCGCTTCCGGTCCTCGTGCGTGACGGCGTCGTCTCCGTCGCGGTGCCCGCCGCGGAGGTGGCGTGATGAGCCCGTCGGGGAACGGACTGCGCATCCTGCAGCGCATCGCGTCCGAGCGACCCAAACCGGTGGTCGGGGAACGGTGCGACATGTGCGCCGTGCCGATCGCCGACGCCCATCAGCACGTCGTGAACGTCCAGGACCGGCAACTGATGTGCGTGTGCCGCGGGTGCTACCTGCTGTTCACCGACGAGAGCGCTGAACTGCGTTTCCGGGCCGTCCCGGAACGCTACCTGTCGTTTCCCGACTTCGAACTCGCACCGGGTCGCTGGGACGAACTGGAGATCCCCGTCGGGCTCGCCTTCGTGTTCCGGAACTCGCTGCTGGCCAAGACCGTCGCCTTCTATCCCGGTCCGGCAGGTGCCACCGAATCGGAGCTGCCACTCGACGCCTGGGACGGCGTCCTCGCGGCCAACCCGGCGCTCGGCCGGCTGTCCGCAGACACGGAAGCGTTGCTCCTGCGGGTCCCGGAGCACGGTGGCGCGGACCCCGAGTGCTACCTCGTCCCCATCGACGCCTGCTATCAGCTGGTGGGCGAGTTGCGGCAGGTGTGGCGGGGGTTCGACGGCGGCCAGGATGCTCGCCGGGTCATCGACACGTTCTTCGAGACGGTGCGTGCGCGCAGTCGCGTCGCGAAGGAGCCGACGTGACCGAGTTGTCGTTCCACGTGGAGGACGTGTTTCCGGAACCGTTCGCGGTTGCGCCGAATCTCACTGCGCGAGTGGAGGTGACGGAGTCGAGCGGTGCGGCCGTGCACGCGCTGGCCGTCCGGTGCCAGGTCCGCATCGACCCGCAACGCCGCCGCTACACGGACGGTGAGGCGGAGGGCCTCCTCGATCTGTTCGGGCCCCGCGAGCGGTGGACGGCCACGCTCAAACCCTTCCAATGGATGCAGACCAGCACCGTGGCCCAGGGGTTCACCGGGTCGAGTGTGGTGGAGTTGCCGCTGCCGTGCACGTACGACTTCGAGGTGACGGCATCGAAGTATCTGCACGCCCTGGACGAGGCCGGGTCGACGGTGCCGCTCGTGTTCCTGTTCAGCGGGACGGTCTTCACCCGCGGGGTCGCCGGTTTCGGGGTGGAACGGATCCCGTGGGACCGCGAGTCGACCTACGACCTGCCGGTCGGCGTGTGGCGCGAACTGGTTCAGGCGCACTACCCGAACACGGGGTGGGTGCGCCTCGACCACGACACGCTCGCCGCGCTGGCGCGCTACAAGGCGGCGCACGGTCTGATCGGACTGGACGTCGCCATTTCGGACCTGCTGCAGGGAGCCGGGGAGGTGATCGCATGATCTCCCCGGCGTCCCTGCAGCGAGTGCGTGCCGTGGCCGACGCGGTCCTGTACGAGGGCTACCTTCTGTATCCGTATCGTGCGAGTTCGTCGAAGAACCAGTCGCGGTGGCAGTTCGGCGTCCTCGGACCGTCGGGTGCGGCGGAGTCGGGGGTCGGCGAGGAACCGCGCATGTCCTGTCAGACCCTGATGCGGGCCGGCACCGGAGCGGGGGTGAACGTCACCCTCCGATTCCTGCAACTCCAGGTGCGCAGCATCGAACGCGCGGTCGCTGACTCGGCGGAATTCGTTCCCGTCGACGAACTGACCGTCGCGGGTGCGAGCTGGCTCAGCTGGGACGAGGCGGTGGAGCGCGAATTCGATCTCGGCATCCTGCACCCCGCGGAGTGGCCGGGTGAACGCCGACTCGACGTCCACATCGACGGCGGCACGGAGGTGGAGGAACTTCGGGGCGAGGACGGATCCCTCGCCGGCCGCGTGGTGCGCACCCGGTGGCCCGCACACGCGGTCGTGACGGTGGGGAGCGACAGCGTCGACGGGCTGAGCCGGGTGCGGGTATCGGTCGAGAACGTGACCGCCGCGCCGGACGTCACCGGCTGGGACAAGGACTCGGCGATCCGGCAGTCGCTGATCGGCGCCCACCTGATCCTGGCGGCCGAGAACACCGAGTTCGTCTCACTCCTCGAACCCCCCGCGGAGGCGGAGCAACTCGCGGGCACGTGCGCGCACGAACGGTGCTACCCCGTGCTGGCCGGCTTGCCGGGGGAGACGGACCTCGTCCTGGTGTCGCCGATCATCCTGTACGACCACCCCGAGGTGGCCGAGCAGAGCGACGGGGCACTGTTCGACGCCACCGAGATCGACGAGATCCTCACACTCCGCGTCATGACCCTCACCGAGGAGGAGAAGCGGCAGGCCCGCGCCACCGACCCACTCGCCGCCCAGATCATCGACCGGTGCGACCAGATGTCGCCGGCGACGCTCGCTCAGATGCACGGCATCCTCCGAGATCCGCACCTCCCGGACCCGCACCTCCCGGATTCGGGCCTCCCCGACATGGGTCTCGTCCCGGAACTGACCGACGACACGCCGTGGTGGGATCCGGACGCCGACACCGCCGTTCGCCCCGACGTCGACGGCGTGATCGTGAACGGCGTCCGGGTGGCGAAGGGCACCGTCGTGCGGATCCACCCGTCGCGGCGCGCCGACGCCCAGGACCTGTTCTTCGCGGGACAGCTGGCTCGCGTGGTGACCGTGCACGCCGACGTCGACGGTGGCACCCACGTCGGCGTCGTGCTGGAGGACGACCCTGCGTCGGAGTTGCACGAGTGGTACGGACGGTATCTGTATTTCGCCCCGGACGAGGTGGAGCCGGTCTCGGCAGACACCGGAAAGGATGGACAGCCATGAAGATTCTCGGAGAGATGACCACCGCGGCTCTGGCGTTGGTTGCGGTCGCGGGTGTCGCGATCGCCGTCATCGCGATACCCGACATCAGGCGATATCTGCGTATCCGGAAAATGTGAGACGCGCGTGACGGTGGGCAGGCGGGTTCTGGTTGCCGGTGTGGGCAACATCTTCTTCGGCGACGACGGTTTCGGACCCGAGGTGCTGCGCGGGGTCGCGACGAGGTCGCTGCCGCCGGGCGTCCGCGCCGTCGACTTCGGCATTCGTGGAACGCATCTGGCCTACGAGTTGCTCGACGGGTGGGGCGCCCTGCTGCTGGTGGATGCGGTGCCCGGCCGCGGTGAGCCCGGGGCGCTGAGGGCGTTCGAGGTGGGACCCGATTCCGTCCCGGTTGCGCCGCTGGACGCGCACAGCATGGATCCGGGGGCGGTGTTCGGGAGTCTGCGCGCGCTCGGTGGCACCCTGCCGCGGACCGTGGTCCTCGGCTGCCAGGTGGAGAACACCGGCGAGGGAATCGGGCTCTCACCGCGGGTCGAGGCCGCCGTCGGACCGGCCGTCGACATGGTGTTCGAAATCGTGGATCAACTGCTGGAGTCCGACTCCGCGGCAACGCTGCAACCGGACGGGACGGAGGGCTGAATCATGTGTCTCGGTATTCCCGGTCAGGTGGTGCGCATGCTGGAGGGCTACGGCAACCAACTCGCGCTCGTCGACGTCGTCGGCGAACAGCGCAAGGTGAACGTCGGCATGCTGCCCGAGGACGTCCGCCTGGAACCGGGCGACTGGATCGTCATCCACATGGGTTTCGCCATGGAGAAGGTGGACCAGGCGGGCGCCGAGAAGGCGATGGCCGGGCTGGAGATGATGGGGCGGTCGCGGACGGCCGACGACGACTGACGGCGCAGATCACCGCATCCCGGCCTCACGGACGTCCGGTGGTCCGGCGACGAAGTCGCGTGCCCGGTTCCAGCGGGCGTGGTAGCGCTCGCCGAATCGTGACCGGGCACGGGCCATCCGGCGCGGTTTGTTCGGGTAGCGGCGCATCGCCCACCAGGAGTCGGGTTTGGCGAGGCGGATGGCGCCGATGATCGCCACCGGCTGGAACACGATCCCCACGATCCCGGTGACGAACTTGCCCTTGAGCATGCAGATCACCGAGATGGCGAGAGAGATGGCCAGATAGCCGATCGACGACCACCACTCCGGGGTGCCGATCCGGCCGGTCACGAGTTCGGCGCCTCCGATCATCAGACCGGTGATCATGAGCGCGCAGAAGATCGCGTCCACCGACTTCCGGCCGGACGTGCTCCAGTACACATCGTCGAGGTGCACCCACAGCGCGAACTCGTCGAAGGTGAGCGCGAGGCCCACTCCGAAGAGGGCGGCGAACACGTTGAGTGCAGTGCCCTCCGGGGTGGTGGCGATCAATGCCAGCCCGGCCAGCGTCATGAACAGGATGCCGAAAACCTGGTGGTGCAGGTGCACTCCGCCGACGGTGATGTCGTTGATCAGCCCGCCCCCCGACTCCGTGGCGTCGTCCGTGGGCGCCGCTCCCGACCGCGACCGGATACGGCGGGTGATGGTCCGGGTGACGACGAACGTGACCAGGACCGCGATGAACAGCCACATCACGGGATACAGGACCACAACCCGGCTGTCGCCTTCGGTGTCCACGACGATCTCGGCGAGAAGGGCCATCTCGACACTCCGTCAGGTGGGGAACATCATCCTCTCTCCGGGTATACACCCCGCTCGCGGACGGCGGACGAAGACTGGACGTTCCGCTCGACGGAGAATCCGAGTCCGTGCCCGTCCCAGGTCTGGAGGGTGACCACCGAGTCGGCCAGAGTGATGCGGGCGTCCAGGCCGCGTCCGTCTCCGCGGCCGTGGGCCAGCATGCCGGACAGCACGATCGCGCCGCGGGTGGCGGAGTCGAATTCGAGGACCGCGGTGGATGTTCCCGTGCCGTCGTGCACCTCGGCGACTCGCACGTGGAAGCAGTGGGGCGCGGCGAGATGTTGCCCGACCTGCTGCCGGGCCAGGGCAGGCGTGTCGGCGGTTACCGACAGGGGTGTCCGCCGGTCGGGGAGCGGCTCCGGCTCGTCGAACGACTCCGGCAGACGCACGTCTTCCCAGGCGGGCTCGGGCTGCCCGCACGACAGCAGGCCCGACCACAGTTCGGTCATCGTCGCCGCGACCATCGTCCGCCCGGTGGGCGAGGCCACGGTCCAGCCGCTGGGGGTGGAGCGGACCCGCGCCGCGGCCGACCCGACGAGCCTGGCCACCGCCTCCCGCTGAGTGTGTGTGCGGATGACCGGGCTCAGCCAGTCGCCCGCCTTCGCTCCCGGGCATCCGCCACACATCAGGGCATCACGTCCCCACTGTTCGGGCCGAGGGTCTGGCCCACGTACAGGTTCCCGCCGGGGTCGGACGCGAGGAGCACGGCGGTGGGTGCCACCTCCCGGGGTAGTCCGAATCGGCCCAGGGGCAGTTCCGCCCGCTTGGCGACCTTCCAGTCCTCGGTGATGCCGTCGACGAGCGGGGTCTCGATCGGCCCCGGCGCGATGGCGTTGACCAGGACGTTGTGCTGCGACACTTCGAGTGCCAGCGATTTGGTGAGCGCGATCGCCCCGGCTTTCGCGGCCGCGTAGTGCGCGAGTCCCACCCCGCCCTTGATCCCGAGTTGCGACGCGATGTTGACGATGCGCCCCTCGCCCGCGGCCACCATCGCCGGAACAGCGGCCCGGCACATCAGGAACATCCCGGTCAGGTCGATGTCGATCGTGCGGCGCCACATGTCGAGTGACATGTCGGCGAGCTCGGATTCCTCGAGGATCCCCGCGGAGTTGACGAGCACATCCACGCGTCCGAGTGCTTCGACGGCGCCGGCGAAGGCCGCGCGCACCGACTCCTCGTCCGCGACGTCGACTCGGACGGCGGCCGTGGCCCCGAGTTCTTTCGCCGTCAGCTGCGTCGCCGCTTCGTCGACATCGGCGATCACCACGTCTGCGCCCTCGGCGAGATACGCCTCGGCGATCGCGCGGCCGATACCGCTGGCTCCGCCCGTGACCAGCGCCCGTCTACCGTCCAGAACTCCCATGATCGTTCTCCTAGTCCTGCATCTTGGTGGTGAGGCCGCCGTCGACGACGATGGACTGCCCGGTGAGATAGCGTGATTCGTCGCTGACGAGGAACCGGATGACGGTCGCGATCTCGGCGGCCGTCCCGACGCGTCCACACGGAATCTTCGCCCCGGCCGCCACCAGACCGTCGGGGCCGAGTGAATTGACCGGATCGGCCGACTGCGGAGTCTCGATCAGTCCCGGAACGATGGCGTTGGAGCGGATCCCGCGCGGCGCGAGTTCGACGGCGAGGGCGCGGCTGAGTCCGAGCACGCCGGCCTTGGCGGCCGAGTAGTGCGCATGCTCGCCCCACCCGTAGACGCCGCCCGCGATCGAGGAGATGGAGATCAGCGAGCCCGGCCCGTCGATGCGGGTGGCGGCGGCGCGCAGGGTCCGCATCACACCGGTGAGATCGACCTGCAGCATGTCGGACCAGGCGGCGTCGTCGAGTTCGGCGATCGCGTTCTTGCGTAGGACACCGGCGTTCGCGACGGCGAAGTCGAGCCGCCCCCATTCCGTCAGTGCCCGGTCGGTGAACTCCTCGACCTCGCTGGTGGACCGCACGTCGACGTCGTGGATCACGCCGTCGCCGCCGACGCTCTCGACGCGGCGCAGCGTCTCCTTCGGGTCGTGGGGGTCGCCGGGGAAGGTGCCGATGACCACCCGGACACCCACCTCGGCTAACGCGACCGCGGTCTCGCGGCCGATACCACTGGCCGCGCCGGTGACGACGGCGACCCGGTCCTTCAGATTGTCGTACGGATTGTGCATGAAAGTTCCTGTCGTAGTGCGGGGTACACCGCTATCCGGCGGTGATCGCGACCTTCTTGGCGAACAGCATCACGAGGCCGGACGCGAAGGTGCCGAGAGCGCCGACCCAGAACGCCGCGGTACCGAATCCCACGTTGGCCGACACCATGGCGGTGAGGAGGAAGCCGCCGATGATCGCTCCCGGTTGGCTCATGGCGCCGATGAACGTGGCACCGGTGGCGCGGCAATCGGTGGTGTAGCACTCGGCCATGAAGAAGTTCATCGCCGAGTACGGGCCGAGGAGGAAGAACAGGCCGAACATGTAGGTGGGCAGGACGAATGCCGCGGACGACGGCCCGAGCAGCATGAGGGCGAACAGGATTCCGCCGACCATCCAGCCGCCCACGATCGCGTTGCGGCGTCCGAATCGGTCTCCCGCCCAGCCGTGGAAGAGGTACCCGAAGATGCCGACGACGTTGGCGAACACGACGAGCAGCAGTGTGAAGTTGCCCGAGAAGCCCTTGCCGTCCTCGAGGACCGTCGTGCCCAGCACACTGAACGTCTGGATGCCGAACCAGTTGACCATCCACGCGAGCGACAGGACGATCGTATTGCGACGGTTGGCGCCGTGGAAGATCCGGGCGAGCGAGCTCGATTCGGAGTGCTCGATACCGTACTCCTCGGCCAGGACCCGGGCCTCGTCGGACTTTCCGGCCTTGCGCAGCCGGCGAATCCGGTCCTGGAGATCGAACTGCGGCGACTCCTTCAGCCGTGCGCAGACGAACGCGATGATCAGGGCGGGGAGGGTGGCGACGAGAAAGACGATGCGCCAGTCGTCCGGTCCCACGATCGAACCCATCAGGGCGACGAATCCGGCGGCGAGGAGTGCGCCGAGGGGCCATCCGGTCTGGACGAACGAATAGATGAACCCGCGGTGCTTGCGCACGGCGTCACTCTCGGAGACCGCGTAGATCTCGTTGAGATACGTGGCGTTGACGGCCTGTTCGGACAGTCCCATGCCGCCGATGGACTTCGCGGCGACGAGGCTGAACGCACCGCCCGAGGCGGCTGTCGCGGCGGAGGACAGCGCCGTGCCGCCGACGGTGATCATCATGCCCTTGCGTCGTCCGAGCCGGTCGACGAGCGGGCCGACGCCGAGCACGACGATCGCCGTCCCGATGCTGACGAACGTGGAGATGAGTAGCGCGTGCGAGGAACTCCAGCCGAAGTCCTCCTTGACCCGGGGGAGCAGGGTGCCGAACAGGATGAAGTCGTAGACCGCGACCGTCCAGGCGAGGAACGCGATGATCGTGGACTTACGGGTTTCGCGGATGCTGAAGCGGGGGAGTTGCTTGGTGGGACCGCCGGTTTGCGATACTGGGATTCCCTCGGCTGTCTGGCTCATGGGTGTCCTTCCGGGACTGATGATGTCGGATGCTGGGGGCGGCGGTGGGAGTGCGGGCCTGCACCCCACCGCCTTTCGGTGGGTCAGCTCTGGCGCGGGAAGCGTTCCTTGAAGTCGTTCACCATGTGGTCGAACGTCACCCACTCGACGCCGTCGTGCTGGTTGATGTACTCGATGAGGCGTTCGAGCATCAGCAGCGACTGCGGCCGGCCCGACACGTCGGGGTGAATCGTGACGGGGAAGATCGCGTAGTCCATCTCGCGGTAGACCCAGTCGAACTGGTCCCGCCACATCTCCTCGAGGTGCCGCGGGCTGACGAAGCCGTGGCTGTTGGGGCTGGACTTGATGAACATCTGCGGCGGCAGATCGTCGAGCAGCCAGTTGGCCGGGATCTCCACCAGATCGGTCTCCTGGCCGCGCACGAGCGGCTTCATCCACGTCTCGGCCGGCTGGCTGTAGTCGATCTTCGACCAGGAATCGCCGACGCGCACGTAGTACGGCGTGAAGTCGTTGTGCATGAGGGAGTGGTCGTACTTGACGCCACGCTCGATGAGCAGTTCGTTGGTGACCTTGGAGAATTCCCACCACGGGGCCGTGTATCCGGTGGGCTTGCTGC
Organism: Rhodococcus sp. LB1; assembly: GCF_001583455.1. Classification (NCBI taxonomy): domain Bacteria; kingdom Bacillati; phylum Actinomycetota; class Actinomycetes; order Mycobacteriales; family Nocardiaceae; genus Rhodococcus; species Rhodococcus sp. LB1. The sequence continues at coordinate 44,821 of NZ_LTCZ01000057.1, forward strand.
CGGTGAACGATTCGATCAGTTCGATGCTGCGATCGAGGATGTCGGTTTCCTGCTGGCGCGTCATCGCGATCGGGTTCTCGTGGCTGTATCCGTGGATGCCGATCTCGTGCCCGGCCGCGACGACCTGCTCGATTTCGCGGGGGAACGTTTCGATGGAGTGGCCGGGCACGAACCAGGAGGTGGTGATGTCGTACTTGTCGAACATCTTCACCAGGCGAGGCACGCCCACCTCACCGGCGAACATGCCGCGGGAGATGTCGCCGGGGGAGTCTTCTCCGCCGTACGAGCCGAGCCATCCTGCGACGGCGTCGACGTCGACTCCGAAGTTGACGTAGATCTTCTTGGACATGCGTACCTCTCCTACTGGTCGGTCTGGTTCGCCGTGGCATGGGGCACCACGGTGGGGTGGGTATGGGTGCGGACGACGTCGGCGACGTCCGAGGGGGAGGACACGGCGACTGCCGTGGCGAGCAGGACCCGGGCCTGCGCCGGCCGCAGGAGACCGGCAGTGAGCGCGCCGACCTCGGCGAGGTCGGCGCCGCCACCGTTTCCGTAGCGGGGAACGATGTCTCCGTCGGCGACGCGCGTGGCGACGACCACCGGGATACCGGCCGCGATGCAGTCGCGGGCTCCGTCCACGAACGTCTTGTTCGCGTTGCCGATCCCCGTCGCCTCCAGCACGATTCCCCGGGAACCCGCGTCGACGGCGGCGTCGAGCAGGGCCCGGTCGGCGCCCGGGTGCACGGCCACGATGTCGACCCGGGGGAGCGCGTCCGGTATCGGAAGAGGCTGGGGACGAACCGGTCTGGCGAAGAGCGTCAGGACTCCGTCGACGATCCGGCCGAGAGGTCCGTTCGGGCCGTTGTCGAACGCGTCCAGTGCGGTGGTGTGTCTCTTGCGCGTCCCGGCGGCCGTGAAGAGCCGGCCGTCGAACGCGATCGTCGTGCCGAGGTCGTGGGCGCGGTGGTCGGCGGCGACGGTGATCGCGTCCCGCACGTTGCGCGGCCCGTCGGAATCCGGCTCGCCCGCCGTGATCTGCGCACCGGTGAACACGACCGGACGCGGATCGGCGTGGTGGAGTTCGTGCAGGTACGCGGTCTCCTCCATCGTGTCCGTTCCGTGCGTGACCACCACGCCGGACACGGACGGGTCGCGGAGTGCGGCCACGATCTCGCGCACGATGACGAGTTGATCGGCCGGTGTCAGCAGGTAGCTACCCGTGGTGAGAATGTCGCGGCCCTCGATCTCGACGTCCGTCGGAGCGGACGTGCCCGCGGCGTCGAGTAACACCGAAACGTGATCGGAGGCCACGGCCTTTCCGGCCGGGTCGTTCCGGGACGCGATGGTCCCGCCCGTGCCCAGCACGACAACCTTGCTCATGACTTCCCTTCGGTTGCGCAAACGTTTGGCTCAAACGTTTGGGTACATTAGATTCGTGACGGCGGCCACGTGTCAAGAGGGCCCGGGTTACGTTTCACAGCGTTTACACGGCGTGGAAGGATCGACATCGTGGGGAATCCGAAGAAGCCGCGCGCCACACTGCGCCTGATCGCGGACGAGCTGGGCGTCCATGTCTCGACGGTGTCGCGTGTGCTGAACGGAACCACCGAACCCGGAGTACGCGCCGCGTCGGCCGCGACCACCGAACGCATCCGCGCACTGGCGGACAGTCTCGGCTACCGGCCGAACCCGCACGCCGCGAGTTTGCGCACCAACCGCAGCAACCTCATCGGCGTCCTCGTCCCCAGGCTGTCCGACTACGTGCTCGCCACCGTGTACGAGGGGATCGAGGAAGCGGCCGAGGAGGCCGGCCTGTCCACGTTCGTCACGAACTCCCTCGACGAACCGGACAATCAGTCCGCACGCACCGACATGCTCCTGGCGCGGCGAGTGGACGGACTCATCTTCGGCGATGCGCACATGGACCACCGCTTCCTCGACAGCGTCGCCGAACGGGGAACACCGTTCGTGCTCGTGTCCCGGCGTTCGGGTGAGTACCCGTCGGTGACCTGCGACGATCGAACAGGGGGCAGCCTCGCCGCCCGGCACCTCCTCGACCGTGGCCACGAACGGGTGGGCATCATCGCCGGTCTGCCGTTCGCCAGCACGACCGTCGACCGGTCCGGCGGATTCGCCGAAACCTTCGCGGCGGCAGGATGTCCCGTGCCCGAAGAGGACATCGTCTACACGGGATTCGACGCGGCAGGCGGGCGCCTCGGCGCAGTGGAACTGCTCGCCCGCGAGCCCGGCCTGACGGCGATCTTCGCGACCAACGACTTCGCGGCGATCGGTGCGTACGGCGCCCTGCGCGACGCGGGACGCGAAGTGGGCCGGGACGTCGCGGTGATCGGCTACAACGACATTCCGCTGTCCGCCGAGATCACCGTCGCCCTGACGACGATCCGGTCACCGATGCACGCAATGGGCCGGCGCAGCGTCCAGAAACTCGTCGAACTGCTGGGCGGCGCCGAGGTGACGTCCGAGCGGCTGGCTCCGGAACTCGTCGAGCGGGCGTCGACGGACTTCCGCCTGTAAGCGGCCGGAACCCGTCACGCCGGGAAGTGCTCCAGGGGACCGTGGCCGACGCTCGCACCCGTGGCGGTCCACAGGCGGGTCGGGTCGTACCAGTGGTCGCGGCCGATCAGGTCGAGGTGTCGGTCGGTGAGGCCGCGCCGGGCGCCGGCGGTCGTCGCTTCGTCGAAGGTGAGACTCGTGGCCGGCAGCCGGAGACGGCCCGCGTTCGCGAGTGCCTCCCCGAGCTCGCGGACGGTCACGGGGTCGGGGTGGCAGGCATGGAACACGTCGCCGGGGCGAGCGGGAGGCTGCGCGGCGAGGGCGGCGAGGAGCCGGGCGAGATCGTGCACTGCGATGATCGAGATCCGGGATCGTCCCTCGTCGATCCAGGCCCCCAATGCCTCGAGGATCCGGATGAGGCCGGGAACGAACCAGCGGTCGCCGGGGCCGTGGACGAAGCCGGGCCGGACGACGCAACCGCCCCGTTCGAGCACGCGGTGTTCGGCGGCGAGCCTGCTCGCGCTCAGCGTCGAGACGGGTGCGGGCGTGGTGTCGAACTCACCGATTCCGCTGTGCGGCCCGGACCCGTACACGCCGATGGTGCTGACGTAGATCACCCGGCCGATGCCGTTCCGGGCCGCGGCGGCCAACAGATTTTCGGTGCCGTCGATGTTGACGGCGGCGCAGTGCGCCGGGTCGGTCCCGGTGTAGGAGGCGGCATGGATCACGACATCGGCGCCGGTGAGTGCCGTTTCGAGGCTCGCCGGGTCGGTCAGATCCGCCCGGGCGGACACCACGTGCGGAAGGTCCGAGCGTGAAGGTGCGCGTGCGACCGCGATGCAGGGGATCCCGGCCGACGCCAGTGCCGTCACGGTGGCCGATCCGACGAAGCCCGTGGCTCCCACCACCGCGACACGGACCGGCGTGGAACGTGTTCGACCGCGGTCGGTCGCGGTCGACGCTGGTACCGTCTCTCCGGGCAATGGGCGCGTAGTCCGTGCTTTCATCGTCATCGTTCTTCTCTCGTGCGGCAGGGAAAGGTGTGAACGTGGTTCAGCAGGCGCGTGCTGCGGCGACCCGACAGCAGATCGTCCGCGGGGCGGCGGAGATGTTCGAGAAGTCGGGGTTCGAAGGAGCCAGACTCGGCAACATCGTCGAGAACGCCGGAATCACGAAGGGGGCCTTGTACTTCCATTTCCGCTCGAAAGAGGATCTGGCGCGATTCATCATCGGTGAGCAACACCGGATCTCCATCGCGTCGGTCGAGGCGATCGGCCGCGAGCAGGTGTCGGCGATCGAGCAGATCGTGATGCTCTGTCACGAGATGGCCCGGCAGATCGTGAACGACCCGATCGTGCGGGCCGGTATCCGCATCACCCTCGAACTCAGTGCCGACGACCAGGGTCCCGCCGATCCCTATCTCGACTGGATCAACAGTTGCGAGATGCTCGCCACGCGGGCCGTCGAGCAGGGAGATCTCCTCCCTGACATCGACCCGCCGAGGTTGGCGCGGTTCGTCATCGGCGCCTTCACCGGCGTCCAGACCGTCTCCCAGGTGTTGACACAGCGCACGGACCTCGAACAACGTGTCGACGACATGTGGGGTTTCCTGCTCCCCGGGATCATGCCCGCGACCCGGCATCAGGACATCGCCCGGATCCGCCGGGCCCGCTGGACACCCGACGACGCCGACTAGCGCGCGCATGCGCTCACCGCGGTAGGCGCCAGCGCCGCGGTCCCTCGCACGACCGCCACTCCGCTCTGTACCAACGATCCGCGGATCGACAGCGCGCCGTCGTCCACCACGTCCAGCCGGATCGTGGCCCGCTCGTCGAGTTCGGCGAAACGGTGGAACGTGGCGCCCAGCGAAACGAGGTGCGCTTCCGGCATGCCGAGCCGGGCGCAGGCGGCCTGCCGGAATACCTCGAGCATCAGCATCCCGGGAATGTGATCACACGGATGGTCGAACAGCACGGGGTGCGCGTCGTCGATCCGCAACTCCCACTCGTTCTCGGAACACCGGGGACCCAGGACGACGTGCGCGTCGTCGACGTGACCGACCAGCCCCGCCGGGGCGGGTGCGGGACACCACGGCGCCCCGATCGACCGCGGTCCGTGCTCACCCCACCGGGCCCGCGAGTACGCCGCCGGCGGAAACACTGCTGCATGACCCGTCGCTGTGCCCACGTCCTGTCCGTCGAGCCGGAACCGCAGGTCCACGCGGAAGGCGGACAGCGCCCCACCGCGGTACACGTGCTCGGACACAGCGACCTCGACGATCACGTCGGCTGCCGCCGCGCCCACCTCGAGCGCGCCGGGCACCGCCTGGACCCGGAGGTGCTGCATGACGAACCGGTTCGGCAGCGGAACGGAGAAGCGGGTATGCCCCAGGTAGATCGCGGTCTGCCGGAGCGTTTCCGCCAGCAGCATCGTGTCGTAGCGCCCACCCCGGGCGCGGTAGAAGCCGTGCAGGCGGGGCCACTGCGCGGCGACCACGAACCGATCCGGCCCCGGTAGAGACACACAGTCGGTGAGGAAGACCTCGGCCACGGATTGGCGATGGACGTACCTGCGCGGCACGGTCCGCTCGAACGACATCGGAGGAAGCGCATCGGGCATCGGACGGGAAACTCGCGCCACAACCCCATCTCCCCACAGAACCGGTCGGCCCGATGCCGCGGACCGCCGAACTATAGAACACAGACCGCGCGGTCTGTGATGTGGGGGAGTGCGTCGTTACCGGCCCTTCAAGCTTCCGATCCGAAGCGATCCCGCGCTGCTGTCCTCGTCGAGTTCCTCCTCGACCTCCCGGACGTACTCCTGCGGATCTTTGTCCGAGGTGTCCACATCCTTCGTCGAACGGTGAACGAGGAAGTATTCGGCGAAACGCCGCCCGAGCGACTCGCGAAGATCCCCCGATGCGCTCCGGAAGTCAGCCAGGCCCTCGCGTTCCTCCTCGGCCATGTGCTCGTCGTTGGCCCGGCGCGTCCGGTCGACTTCCGCCCACCACTCCTCGGAGAGGATGGGGTATCCCGCCGCGGCTCGGACGCCGTCGCGGATGTCGTTGTGGTCCCCGATCGCGTCGAGGGTTTCCTCCTCGGCGTCCTCCTCGCCGACGCGGAGAAGCTGGGGATAGAAGATTTCCTCTTCGGCTGCCGCGTGCAGATCCAGGCGTTTCGCCAACGGTGTCCACACCGCCTCGACGGCAGTGATATCCACCCGGCGGCGAGCCTTCAATTCGTCCAGTGCGGCGAACTGTCGTCGGAACCACTCGTGGTCGTCGAAGATCAACTCGATGATGTCAGGCATGATTCGATCCTTCGTTGCATCTCTTCCTCGGGCAAGGAATTCAGAATCAGGCGGCTTCGCCGCCCGTGCGCCTTTTTGGTAGGCGTTTTCAACCAAAAAGGCGCACGGGTGCGGAGCGCCTATCGTTCCCCGGTCGCGGCTTTGAGATGCGCGGCAGAGGCGGCTTTGAGATGGGTGAGGTCGGACGCGACCGTCGCGAACGTGTATCCCTCCGCGAGTCGGCGAGCCGCCACCGCACCGTCGGGGGTGTGGATGCCCGCCGCGATGCCTGCTGCCGCGGCAGCCTCACGGACGCGGACCAGGGCCGCCTCGAACTCGTCGTCCACGCTCGGGTCATTCGGGTGCGCACCGCCCACGGCGAGGCGCAGATCGGACGGCCCGACGTAGACCCCGTCGAGTCCGGGGACGGCGCAGATCTCTTCCACGTTCGCCAGTCCCTGCGGTGTCTCGATCATCACGACGACGACCGTGTCGCGGTTGGCGTCCGCCGGGTTCGGGCCGATCCGCAGTTGGGAGCGCATCGGCCCGTACGAGCGAACGCCGGCAGGCGGGTATGTCGCGGCCGCAACGGCCCGGGCAGCTTCCTCGGCGGTGTTCACCAGCGGAACGATCACGCCCGCCGCGCCGGCGTCGAGTGCCCGGCCGATCGGTGTCGGATCGTTCGACTCGACCCGGATCATGCCGACCGTGGAGCCTGAGGCATCGATGGCGGTGAGTCCCGCGACCATGCCGGAGTATCCGATCAGGCCGTGCTGGAGGTCGAGGGCGATGTAATCCCAGCCGACGTGGGCGAGCCATTCCGTCGACACCGGGCTGTCGATCACGGACCAATAGCCGACGGTCCGTTCCCGGCCGCGGAATCGGGCGGCGAATTCCTGGGCGCTCATGAGGGCGTTCTCCTAGCGGTTGTAGTGGGGCATGGGTCCGCGCAGGGCGCTGCCCACTTCGTCGCACGCGTCGATCAGTTCGTCGTCGAGTGTGCCCTTCGCGACGGCGGCGATGTTCGACTGCAGGTGTGCCACCTTGGATCCACCGAGGAGGATCGGGCCCGCCGCCGGCTTGGACACGAGCCAGCGCAGAGCCAGTTCGGTGAGCGGGATCCCGGCCTTGTCGGCGATCACGGACAACTGCGTGATCGCATCGAAGATCGCGGTGTTCCAGTACCGCTCCTTGTACATCTGCGCCAATCGTGAATCACCGAAGCGTCCATCGGCAGGCTGGGCGTCGAATGAGTGACGCCCGGTGAGGAGACCGCCGCCGAGTGGGTTGTAGACCATTGTGACCAGTCCGGTGACCGCGGCGAATTCGACGTACTCCTCCTCGATCCGGCGGGCCAGCAGGTTGTACAACTGCTGGGCCACGATCGGGCGGGGTGCGCCGACGGCGTCGGCCGTGTGGTTCAGTTCCGCGATCTGCCAGGCCGCGAAGTTGGAGACACCGAGGGCGCGGATCTTGCCCTCCGACACGAGATCGGCGACGGTGGAGAGAGTGTCGGCGAGGGGTGTGGCCCGGTCGGGCTGATGGAGATAGAACAGGTCGACGTAGTCGGTGTCCAGTCTCTTCAGGCTCGCCTCGACGCTCGCCCGGAGGCCCGCGGGAGACAGCGGAGAGTTGTCGCCCGCGTCGGGGTGCGGCATTCCCGCTTTGGTGGCGAGGGTTATCCGGTCGCGACGCGTGCCCAGCAGTCGGGCGAGGATGCGTTCGGACTCTCCGCCGGCGTAGCCGTTGGCGGTGTCGACATGGGTGATGCCGGCGTCGAGCGCGGCGTCGACCATTGCGGCGGCACCGTCGAAGTCGACGGTGTCGCCGAAGGTCATCGTGCCGAGAACGAGTGAGGTCAGGTCGAGTTCGGGCATCAAGCTACTCCTCGGGATACGGTTCGGGGAACCTCGGTTGCGCCGGGTGGGCGCGAGACGATGTGACGGGGTTTGATCCCGACCATGGTGGTGGGATCGAGCGCGGCGGCGCGGAGGGCCTGGGTGTACGGCTCGGCGGGACGTTCGAGAACATCGGTGGTGGAACCGCTTTCGACCACCCGTCCGCGCGACATGACGATCACGGTGTCGCTGATCTCGCGGACGACGCCGAGGTTGTGGGAAATGAAGACGTAGGTCAGGCCGGTGTCGTGCTGGATCTCGCGGAGGAGGTCGAGCCCCTGAGCCTGCACCGACACGTCGAGCGCGCTGGTGGCCTCGTCGCACACGAGGAGTTCCGGTCCGCTCGCCAGAGCCCGGGCGATACCGATGCGTTGCCGCTGACCGCCGGAGAACTCGGCGGGTCGACGGTGGAGCGCCGTGGTGGGCAGGCCGACCTGATCGATCAGCGCCGCCGCCCTGCGCGCTCGCTCGGACTTGCTCCGGACGCCTTGGAGGCGGAGCGGCTCGCCGACGATGTCGACGGCGGTCAAGTGCGGGTCCAGCGATCCGTACGGGTCCTGGAAGACCATCTGCACGCGGGACCGGAAGGGACGCAGCGCCTTCTCCGACAATTGCGCGATGTCGGCACCGTCCACGAGGATGCGGCCGGACGTGGGCGTGAGGAGCCGGACGATCGCCTTCGCGATGGTCGATTTCCCGCACCCGGACTCGCCGACGACGGCGAGCGTCGCCCCCTTGTCCACCGCGAAGCTGACGGTGTCGACCGCGCGGAACACACCGTCGGGGACCGGGTATTCGACGACGAGATCTTCGACGGACAGCAGCGGTGCGCTCATGTCGATGCTCCTACGGTCGTGGTGTAGTCGCCGAGCCGCGGCACGGCGTCGAGCAGCTTCTTGGTGTAGGCGCTGCGAGGATGGAGGACGAGGTCTTCGGCCCCGCCGTTCTCGACGAACCGGCCGTCCTTCATGACGTAGATGCGGTCCGACATCAACCGGGCGACGCCGAGGTCGTGGGTGATGACGAGCAGTCCGACGCCCGTGCGCTCCTGCAGTTCGAGCAGCAGGTCGAGAATGCTCGCCTGCACGGTCACGTCGAGGGCGCTGGTGGGTTCGTCGGCGACGATCAGTTCGGGACCCGACGCGAGCGAGCAGGCGATCAGTACACGCTGCAGCATGCCGCCGGACAGCTGGTGGGGGTACTTCCCGAGTTGTCCCGCCGGATTCTGGATCCGTACCTGCTCGAGCAGTTCCACGGCCCGCGCGGTTTCCTTCGCCTTTCCGGTGATGCCGCTGTGGCGCACCGCCTCCCGCAGCTGGGACCCGATGGTGTGCACCGGGCTCAGTGCCGTCATCGGATCCTGCGGGATCAGGGCGATGTGCCGTCCCCGGACCTTCGCGAGAGCCTTCTTCTGTCCGAGGATGTCGCAGTCCTTGAACCGGACCGCGCCCGAGAGGACGGCGAGGTCGTCGGGCAGCAGACCGAGGATGCCCATCGCGGTGGTCGATTTACCTGACCCCGACTCACCGATGATGGTCACGGTTTCGCCGGCGTCGATGCAGAAGGACACGCCGTCGACTGCGCGGATGACGCCCCGGGCGGTGATGAGTTCGATCTGCAGTTCGTCGACTCTGAGGAGATTCCCCATGTCAGACCTCTTCCTTCCGCCACGAGAGTCGGTGCAGGAGCCCGCGTCGCTTCCCGGGCGACCGAGCCGGGCGGTCGCGGAGCCCGTCGCCGAGCAGGTTCACGCCGATCACGAGCAGCACGATGACGAGGCCGGGGAGGGTCACGAGCCACCACGAGGTGGTGATGTAGTCCTGGCCGTCGGAGATGATCCGGCCCCAGGTGGCGAAGGGGCGTTGCGGTCCGGCGCCGAGGTAGCTCAGTGCGCTCTCGAGGAGGACGGCCTGCGCGAGCAGCAGCAGGACGACGAGGGATGCCTGCTTGATGATGTTGGGGATCACGTGGCGCAACAGGATGGCGGTGCGTCCGAGTCCGAGTACCCGGGAGGCAGCCACGTACGGCTTCTCGCGTTCGACGAGGACGAGTGAGCGGGTCAGCCGCGCGATCTCCGGCCACTGGGCGATCGCGATGACGAACGTGATGACCGGGATCGACGGGCCGAACAGGGCGACGACGAGCAGCAGCATCATGAGGAGCGGCAGCGACAGCTGGGCCTCGAGCAGCCTGCTCACGACCGTGTCCGTCCAGCCGCCGAGGTAGCCGGCGAGTGCGCCGAGGCACAGGCCGATCAGTCCGGAGACGACGACCGCGAGAATTCCGATCGTCAGCGACACCTGTCCGCCGTAGAGGACGCGGGAGAGGAGGTCCCGGCCGAGCTGGTCGGTCCCGAAGAGGTGACCGTCCGTCAGCGGTGGCAGGCGGCGCTGGGCGAGGTCGGTGGCGTCCGGGGAGGGCAGGGGAAGTAGTTGCGCCAGTGCGACGGGCATGATGACGGCGAGTGCGCAGACGGTGCCCACCCAGATCTTCACGCGGCTGTCGCGGGCGCGCCGGGTGGCACCGGCCCGGGCGATGTCCCGGGTGGTCACGGCGCTCGGCCGCTCCTGTGCCGGGGGATCGATGACGGTGGTCATTTCGTCGTTCCCTTTCCGAGTCGGACGCGCGGGTCGAGGAGCGGATAGCAGAGGTCGACGAGGAGCTGGACGAGGACGGCGAGAACCGCGGTCACCAGGACGGTGGCCTGGATGAGGGGGTAGTCCCTCGTCTCGAGTGCACGCACGACCAGCGATCCCACGCCGGGCCACGCGAAGACGACCTCGACCACGACGACGCCGTTGAGCATCGAGGCGAACCGGGTACCGAGAGCGGTCAGCACCGGGATCGCGGAATTCCGCAGGGCGTACCGCCAGATGAGTTCGCGCTCCGGGACGCCCCGCGAGCGGGCCACGGTCATGTACGGCGAGGAGAACGCGCCGACCATCTCGCGGCGGACCATGCGGGAGATCAGGGCGATCTGCAGCACGGCCACGGTCACGGTGGGCAGCACCAGGCTGGACCAGGTCGTGAATCCGGCCGCGGGAAAGATCGGGATCAGCACCGCGAACACGGTGATGAGCATCAGTCCGGTCCAGAAGTCGGGCATGGACTGACCGGCGATCGTGACGACGTTGGCGCCGAGTTCGCGCCTCGTGTCGGCGCGGCGCGCCATCCACACTCCGAGCGGGATGGCCACCAGTGTGGTGAGCACGATCGCCGCGACGGACAGGGTGATCGTGTACGGCAGGCGAGCGAGGACGACGTCGAAGGCGGGTGCCTGGAACGAGTACGAGGTGCCGAGATCGAGGTGGAGGAGGCCGCGGAGATACAGCAGGTACTGGGTGAACACGGACTGGTCGAGGCCCATGTCCGCCCTGATGCGGGCGAGGTCCTCGGTGCTGGCCAGCGGCCCGGCCATCGAGTAGGCGGGGTCGCCGGGCGCCATCCGGATGAGGACGAACACGGTGGTCAGTGTCAGGAAGACGGCCAGCGCGCTCTGTGCGAGGCGTTTTGCGACGTAGCGGGGCATGGCCGCCGTCAGCACCCTCGGGACACGGGAGGTCGGGGTCCGGCGGGGAGCCGGTGATGCCGAGCCGGTGGGCTGGGCTGCAAATGCCGTGTCGGCGGCGTGCTGCGTCATGAGGTCACCGGCCGTTCGGTGTCTGCGTGAGGGGTCATCGTCGACCTTTCGATAACGCCGGCGATGGAGGTGTCGACACCGCGGCGTGTCGGGTACAGCAGCTTCGTTTGTAACTCAGCTCACAATCGCACTAATGCGCGTTGTGCGCAAGTATTGCCGTCATCTTGCGCATCTCAAGCAACTTTGAGTAGAGTTCGGATGTGCCGGCGATCACATCGTCTGGTGGGCAACCACCTCGCGCCGTGCCTGATCGCTGCGCCCCATACCCATAGTCCCGAGAGGTCGATGATGACCAATTCTCTTTTCGAACAGCGCTTTTCGAGGAGAACGCTGCTCAGGTCGGGTCTCCTGCTCGGAGCCGGCCTCACATTCGGATCCGCGGCGGGATGCGCGACGCCGACCGGAACGCCCGGACCGAAGACCGTGAGCCTGGCCCTCAACCGCTCGCTCGTGAGCCTCGACAACAAGCTGAACCAGTTCGATGCCGCGCTGACGGTGCAGCGGGGAGTGCGGCAGGCCCTCACCGAGATCGACCGGGACCTGCGCCCCCAGCTGGTGCTGGCCGACCGGTTCGAACTCGTCGCACCCACCCAGTGGTTCGTGCACCTGCGTCCCGGCATCCGGTATTCGGACGGCACCCCGGTGCAGGTTCAGGACGTCGCGACAGCCCTGCAGATGTACAGCCAGGTCGACGGCTCCTTCGTCGGGGGGTTCTTCCCCGAGTGGCCCACGGTCGAGCAGATCGACGACACCAGCTTCACCCTGAACACCCAGCGACCTGTCCCGGTCCTCGACTACCTCATGTCGAACATCCTCATCACCCCGGCGGCCGCGAACGTGCCGGAGGAACTGCAGTCCGGCGTGGGATCCGGACCGTACGTCGTGACGGAGAGCGACCGCGGCACCGGAAACTACACCCTGGTGCGCAACGAGAACTACTGGGGAACACCGGCACAGATCGAATCGGTGCGCGTCCGTTTCGTTCCGGACGAGTCGAACCGTGTCGTGACGTTGCGGAGTGGCGAGGTCGACGTGATCGACTCCATCACCCCCGATGCGGCCGACCAGCTCGCCGGGCTGTCGGGTGTCGCGATCGATCGGATCGACGGCGTCCGGCTCAATCAGCTCTTCTTCAATTTCCGGAAACCCCAGGGGCACCCGCTGGCCGACGCGCGGGTGCGCAGGGCGCTGACGTATGCGATCGACGGGCGGGCCCTCGTCGACCAGGTTCTGCAGGGCTCCGCCACCCAGTCGCGCGGCGTCATTCCCCTCACTCTCGACGGTGCCGTCGAGACCGGTGAGTACAGCTACGACCCGGCCCGCGCCCGCGGCGAACTCGACGCTCTCGGAATCCGGGATCTGGAGTTGAAGATCATTTGGGAGACAGGCGAGTTCGCGGCCGACACCGACATCATGGAGTCGGTGCTGCAGATGCTGTCCGCGGTCGGCGTGCGAACCACTCTCCAGCAGTTCGAACCCGGTGGCGACATCTCGCAGTGGCGGCAGGGCAAGGTCGGCGACTGGGACGTGCTGGGCAACGGCTTCCCGAGCCCGACCGGTCTGGCCCTCACCATCATGCAGGGCATGTACGCCGGCACCGCGGAGAAGGAAGCGACCCGGGATACCTACCACGGGTACATCTTTCCCGAGATCACCCGGACCATCACCCAGGCCTCGGAGGAGGCCGACGCCGTCCGGCGCGCCGAACTCCTCGCGGACGCGCAGCGCCAGATCTGGGACACGTGCCCGTGCCTGTGGGCGTTCGTTCCGAAAGCGGTTCTCGCGCGCCGCTCGCGGATCGACGGTGTCGCGCTGCGCCCCACGAACTCCTACGACCTGAGCGCTGCGGCGCTGCACACGTCGACGTGACCGCCGCACCGACAGCTCGCCCCATCCTCTCGACGCACAGGAGACGCAGATGACCACACCGAGTCCCGCAACCGATACCCGATCCACCGACGGCGTGGTCCGTGACGTCGAGGCGGGTCGACGCGACGCTCTGCTTCCCGCACCGCAGGTGCAGAACCACGCGGCGAATCTCACCGTCCTGCCGGACGGATCCCTCGGTTGCGTGTGGTTCGCGGGCACCCAGGAGGGCGTGCCGGACATCAGCGTCTGGTTCTCCCGGCTCGCCCCGGATGCGGACGCATGGTCGGAGCCGGTGCAGCTGTCCGGCGATCCGACGAGGTCGGAACAGAATCCTGTTCTCCACGTGACGAATACGGAAACCGTGTGGTTGATGTGGACCTCCCAGCACGCCGGCAACCAGGACACCGCACGGGTGATGCGGCGCATCTCCGCCGACGGTGGCCGAACGTGGGGCGAGGCGCACACGCTGCTGCCGGAGACGGACGCCGGCGGTGTGTTCGTGCGACAGCCGGTGGTCGCACTCCCGACCGGGCGGCTTCTGCTCCCCGTGTTCCACTGTGTCCGCATCGAGGGCCGCAAGTGGGTGGGCGATCGCGACTACAGCAGCGTGATGATCTCCGACGATCAGGGCAACTCCTGGCGTGAGGTGACTGTGCCGGGCAGCGTCGGCTGCGTGCACATGAACATCGGCCGCCTCGCCGACGGCACCCTCGTGGCCCTCTATCGCAGCCGCTGGGCGGACTCGATCTACCGCAGCGTCTCGACGGACGACGGTGACACCTGGACCGAGCCGGAGGCCACCGAGCTTCCCAACAACAACTCGTCCATCCAGTTCGTCGTGCTTCCGGGCGACCGTCTCGCCCTGGTGTTCAACGAGTCCAGCGCGGCGAACGCCACCGCGCGGCGGACGTCCCTGTACGACGAGATCGACGACGACGGTCTCGCCGACGGGGTGCCCGAGCAGGCGGACACGGAGCTCGAGCCGCTCGACGACGGTGACAGTCGCAGCGCGTTCTGGGGTGCGCCCCGCGCCCCGATGACGCTGGCGATGTCGGAGGACGGGGGCCGGACGTGGCCGGTTCGCCGCGACATCGAGATCGGCGACGGGTACTGCCTGTCCAACAATTCTCGTGACGGGCTGAACCGCGAGTACTCGTACCCCAGCATCACCGCCGGGAACGACGGCCGCCTGCACGTCGCGTTCACCCGGTTCCGGCAGGCGATCGAGTACGTCGAGCTCGATCAGGCCTGGGTCGCCGAGGGGAGCCGGTCGTGACGCACGGCGACTCGAAGCGTGCGGTCGTGACCGGGGTGAGCTCCGGCATCGGCGCCGCCACAGCCCGCCGGCTTCTGGACGACGGATGGTCGGTCACCGGATTCAGCCGGCGCGACCCCGGCATCGACGACGACCGATTCTCCTGGACGGCCGTCGATCTCGGCGACCTCGACGCACTCTCGGAGCACGCCGCCGCGGCCGGTTCGGTGGACGCCGTCGTGCACGCCGCCGGCCTGCAATCCTCAGCACCTCTCGGGAAACTGCAGGTCGACGACGGCCTGAAGATGTGGCGGATTCACGTCGCAGCCGCGGAGGTTCTCGTCAATGCACTCGCTCCGTCGATGCGCAACGGCGGCCGGGTGGTCCTGGTCGGCAGCCGCACGATGTCCGGAGCGGCGGGCAAGAGTCAGTACGTCGCCACCAAGTCGGCACTCGTGGGAATGTCGCGGTCCTGGGCTGCGGAGTTGGTGGACCGGGCGATCACTGTCAACGTGGTTGCCCCCGGTCCGACGGACACCCCGATGCTGAACGATCCGGCTCGCACGTCGACGCCTCCGCGGGTCCCGCCGCTCGGTCGCTTCATCGCCCCCGACGAGGTGGCGGGACTGATCGGATTCCTCCTGGGACCGTACGGCGGGAGCATCACGGGTCAGGCGATCGTGCAGTGCGCGGGAGCGTCCCTGTGAAGAATCTGCGCGTAACGCGCACAACTGCTACCATGAACTGCACGAAACACGCAGATTCTCGGGCGAAGGTGGCATCATGAGACCGAAATCGATCGGATCCGTTCCGGCCGTCGCGGTCTTCGCCGACGACCTGTCCGGTGCGGCGGAAGTGGCCAGCGCGTTCCTCGATCGGAGTGCGCCCGTATCGCTCCTTCTCGGCGCCGCCGAAACGCATGAACCGGGCGGAGTCGTCATCGCCGATCTCGATACGCGGTCGATGAGCCCGGAGGACGCGGCACGCGCGGTTCGACACGCGCTCGCCCGAGTTCCGTCAGACGCGCTCGTGGTGAAGAAGATCGACTCCCTCCTCCGCGGAAACATCGGGCCCGAGGTGGGGATCCTCGCCGAAACCGGTCCGGTGGTCGTCGCGGCAGGCCTGCCGGCGCTCGGCCGGACCGTTCGCCACGGCGTCGTGCACGTCGGAGCGACGCCGCTCCACCGGGCCGGGGTGTGGTCGGCGGAATCCACGCCGCCGCCGGAGTCGATAGCCGAACTCTTTCCGGGCACTCCCACGCAGTGCGTGCACCGGGGTCCCGGTGTCGAACGGTCGCTCGCCCGCGCGGTGTCCGCCGGCGCCATCGCGATATGCGACGTCGGGACCGACGAGGATCTCGACTCGATCATCCACGCCTGCCGGGCAATCCCCGGAGTGCGACTGGTCGGGACTTCCGCCCTCGCGGCGGCGGTGGCACGCACGCTGCCGCTCCGGCACGTCCCCACCACGGCGGCCAAGCGGGCGGAATCCCTCCTGATCGTCGTCGGGACCGCAGAACCCGTTGCCGTGCAACAGGTTGCGTCGCTGGTCGCCGACGGCGTACGGCACGTGCCGGTCGACGCGACGCAACTTCTCCGCGGCGATGTGGACACGACACCACTGCGGCACGTTCTCGACGACGGTCCTGCGGTCGTGACGGTCTCCGGCGACGTGGAGCCGTCGAATGCCCGGGCGTTGTCGGCGGCGCTCGGACGGCTGGTCGCAGCCCTGCCGAACGACCGCCGAGCCGACCTCGTGCTCACCGGCGGTGAGACGGCCCGCGCCGTCGTCGACGCACTGGGGATCACGTCGCTTCGGCCGGTCCACGAAGTGCACCACGGCGCCGTCGCCTCCCTGGCGTCCGACGGACGGCGAGTCGTCACGAGGCCCGGCAGCTTCGGCGACGCGACCAGTCTCTCCGCGATCGCGGCCTACCTGCGCGGCGCTCAGTCGCCCACCCACACCCCCACACAGCGAGGACCTCACATGACAGCGTCAACTGATACCGCGAACCTTCCCGTCGTCGCCGTCACCATGGGCGACGGCGCCGGAATCGGCCCCGAGGTGATCGTTCCCGCCTTGCTGGACGAGGCCACCCGGTCCTGGTGCACACCGGTCGTCATCGGCGACGCGAAGCGGCTTCGTCTCGCGGCGAGTGTGCTCGGCATCGACGTCGACATCGTGACCGTCGAGTCGGTCGCGGACGCGCAGTCGGTACCCGGGCGCGTCAACGTCATCGATCTCGACCTCCTTCCCGACGACCTGCCGTGGGGCGAACTGTCCTCGGTCGCCGGTCACGCGGCCTACGAGTACATCCGCGTCGCCAGCGAACTCGCGGTACGCGGGGAGGTGCAGGCGATCTGCACGGCCCCGCTCAACAAGGAGGCGCTGCACGCCGCCGGCCACATCTTCCCGGGGCACACGGAACTTCTCGCGCACCTCACCGGCACCGAGGAGGTGTCCATGATGCTGTCGACGCCCAAGCTGAAGGTGATCCACGTGACCACCCACATCGGCCTGCTCGACGCCGTCGCGAAGATCGAACCCGGGCTCGTCGAGCGGACGATCCGGCGTGGGCACGACGCGCTGGTGCGCTCCGGCATCCCGGAGCCGAAAATCGGGGTGTGCGGCATCAACCCGCACGCCGGCGAGCACGGGCTGTTCGGCTACGGGGAAGAGGAGCAGAAGATCATTCCCGCGGTCGAGGTGCTGAAGGCGGACGGTATCGACGTCCACGGACCCTTGCCTGCGGATACCGCGTTCTTCCTCGCGGGGCGCGGCGACTACGACCTCATCGTGGCGATGTACCACGACCAGGGGCACGGGCCGGTGAAGGTCCTCGGCATCGAGGCGGGGGTCAACATCACGGTGGGACTGCCCGTCATCCGGACGTCCGTCGACCACGGCACCGCCTTCGACATCGCAGGCAAGGGTATTGCGGAGGCCGGTAGTATGGTCGAAGCTCTTCGTCAGGCTGCCGAATTGGCAACCAGCACAGCGGTTGTGAAGTAGGGGGACGAAACATGGCGGTTCGCGAGTCGGAAGCACGCCGATCCGAGATCGTGCGACTGGCCCGGTCGAGCGGGTTGGCCAGCGTCGACGACCTGTCGGCGCAGTTCGGTGTCACCGCCTCCACCATCCGGCGGGACCTGAGCCAGCTCACGTCCCAGGGTCTGATCGCCCGAACCTACGGTGGCGCGATCGCGCTCGACCCCCAGCAGGAATCGTCACTCCGCCAGCGCGCTCTCGAGGGATTCGACGCGAAGCGCGCGATCGCGGAATGGGCCGCGAGCCAGGTCCGGCCAGGCGAGACCATCCTGCTCGACGCCGGCACCACCGTGGGTGCGATGGGGGAGTTTCTGCGCGAGATCGACGACATCACCGTCATCGCGGCCGGTCTGACCGCCCTCGAATCGCTGGCCGACGCGGACTCCGTGCGGGTCGAGTGCATCGGCGGCACACTCCGCCACCTCAGTCAGGGGTTCGTCGGACCGTTGGCCGAGGCCACGCTCCAACGCGTCACGTTCGATCGCGCGTTTCTCGGCGCGGACGCCGTCACCGCGGATCTGGGGATCTGTGAGGCAGAGCTGGAGCAGACGCGCCTCAAGGAGATCATGATCGCCCGCGCCGACGAGGTGTACGTGCTCGCGCATGCGGCGAAGCTCGGGCAGCGCCCGTTCCATGCGTGGGCGCCGATCCCTCCGGGAACCACGATCGTCACCGACGACTCGGCCGACACCGGGGAGACCGCGTCTTTCGAAGCCGCGGGGATGCGCGTGGTGCGCGTCTGACGAAGGGCGACGGGGACTTACCGCTTGTCCTTCTTCGCTTGACGTCGTGCGCCTGCGGCGATGGTGGATGCTTCGAACTTCTTGCGGCCGGATGATTTCCGGGTGGCGTCGACGCGTGCCTTGCCGGACGAGCCGACCTTGCCGTTGCTGTCGCCGAGTTCGCTGAAGGACGGGGAGTCGCTGCGGGCGCGGGCGAGGCGTTCGCCCTTCAGTTCGCGGGCGCTCGCGCGGGCCGCCGACGCGAGCTGGCTGCTCACCCTGCTGAGTGCCGCCTCGAAGACTTCTGCCTTCTCCGAGTTTCGTATGTTGGCCGATTTACCGGCGCCGCGCGCGCCCTTGTCCGCGACCTTCGCTGCGCCTTCCTGGCGGTACAGCTTGACGTGCTTGTTGCGGGCACGGCGGATGCGAGTGTGCAGTTTGATCAGCTTGTCCTCGTCCAAGTCGGCCATCTGCGCCTTCTTGGTCTCGCGGATCAGCACGAACTCTTCTTCGGACAACGAGTTCAGGATCTTCTTCATGTCGGCTCCGATCCGGCCACAGGCCGTGAGTTGTAGTCATGGTAGCTGGGAAACGTTCGTGTCGGTCCGTTTTCGTGAGGTCGGGGTCGCTTGCCGAAGCAGGCGCTGATTGGTCTGTGCAAGTTGCCATTCCGTCTGCCTGCGCAACCGCTCCACCCGATCCGGGTCGAGACGGTCGCACACGAAATCCCAGTGCACCGCCACCCGGTCACCCACGGTGAGATCGGCGACGAATGCACCCTCGGGCACGCGGTAGTCGGCCGGGTCGTCCTGCTCGGCCCCGAGCGACAGCTGGGTGCCGTCCCACGACAGGCGGCGGGACCGGACGACGGCACGGTCGTGATCGACGCCGACGACCTCACCCCAGCGGATGCGGCACGAGTCGAGAACCTGCAGCGGCTGCGGCATTCCGGTGTCCAGCAGCCGCGACCACGGATACACGCCGAACACGTGAAAGTTGTGGGTGGGCGCCGCCTCCCCGAGCAGGTCCTCGGTCAGGTGCTTCCAGTAGTGGCCGGCCTGCGACGCGAGGCGGGCGAGCAGTGCCGCGCCGAACTCGGCGCGGTCGATGCGGTCGGAGAGTTCGTCCGAGGTCCAGTAGGCTCGAACGACGTTCTCGTCCAAGGGGTCCGGTATTCCGGCGAGCTGGGCGATCACCTCCTGGTACGGCCAGGCGCCGCTGAACTGCTTCGCCAACGCCGCCACGTCGGTGTCCGGTGCCGCACCGCACGCGACCGCCTGCAGTCGCTCCGAACCGGGAGGACCGCAGTAGCCCAGGGCATTCGGGGCGTGCGCATACTGCGCGAACACGCGATGCCCGGACGGCATCCTGTGTTCGCGCGGCATCACCGGTCAGCCTCGCTGACCCAGCAATTGCGCCGTCTCGCGGTGGAGCCGGCCGAAGTTGTAGTACGCGGCGCACGCGCCCTCGGGGGAGACCATGCACGTGCCGATCGGTGTCTCCGGTGTGCAGGCCGTCCCGAAGACCTTGCATTCCCACGGTTTGATGACGCCTTTGAGAACCTCACCGCACTGGCAGGCCTTCGGATCCGCCACCCGCACACCCGGCATCGAGAACTTCTCCTCGGCGTCGAACTCGGCGTAGTTGCGGTGGACCTTGAGCGCGCTGTGCGAGATGAAACCGAGCCCGCGCCACTCGAAGTGCGGTCGCAGTTCGAACGTCTCGGCCATCAGCTTCAGCGCCTGCACGTTGCCCTCCGCGCGGACCACCCGCTTGTACTGGTTCTCGATCTCGCAGCGACCCTCACGGATCTGCTGGAGCAGCATGTGCACCGACGCGAGGATGTCGAGCGGCTCGAAGCCCGCGACCACCATCGGTTTGCCGTACACCTCGTTCACGAACCGGTACGGGCGCAACCCCACCACGGTGGACACGTGGCCAGGGCCGAGGAAACCCGACAACCGCAGGTCGGGGGACTCGAGGATCGCCTTGATCGGCGGAACGATCGTGACGTGATTGCAGAACACGCTGAAGTTCGTGACGCCCAGCGCCCGCGCGCGCACCAGCGTCACCGCGGTCGACGGGGCCGTGGTCTCGAACCCGACGGCGAAGAACACCACCTGGCGGTCGGGGTTGTCGAGCGCCACCTTCAGCGCGTCCAGCGGCGAATACACGAAGCGGACATCCGCGCCGCGGGCCTTGGCCTCGATGAGATTGCCCTTGGAGCCGGGCACCCGCATCATGTCGCCGAACGTCGTGAAGATGACGCCGGGCTGTTCGGCCAGCCACATGGCGTCGTCGACGCGGCCCATCGGGATGACGCACACCGGACATCCCGGTCCGTGCACCAGTTCGACCGATTCCGGCAGGAGATGCTCGATGCCGTGCCGGTAGATGGTGTGGGTGTGGCCGCCGCACACCTCCATGAATTTGAACTCGTCGCCACGGGCCAGTTCGGTGATGGATTTGACCAGGGCGCGTGCCGCCGCCGGGTCCCGGAATTCGTCGACGAACTTCATCCCTGTTACCTCGTTCTTGCTGTAGTCACGCGATTTCGGACGAGTTGAACGCGTCGATCTCGTTCACGTAGTCGGCGCCCATCTTCTGCACCTGATCCAACGTCAGCTGCGCCTCGATCTCGTCGATCTTCGCCATCGCGAAACCGACGTGCACGAGCACCCAGTCACCGACGACGAGACCTTCTTCGGCGAGCAGTCGCACACTGATCGTTCTCTGGACGCCGTTCACGTCCACCTTGGCCAGATGCTGTTCGGCGTCGACGATGTCGACCACCTGACCGGGTATCCCCAGACACATCGTGGTTCTCCTTCTCGGGCTGTTCTTCAGCAGATTCGGGGGAGCGGGTCGCCGACGAGCATGTCGACGATCCGGCTGCCGCCGAACGAGGTTCGCAGTGCGACGATGCCCGGCGGTTCGGCCAGGATTTCGCCCACCACGGTGGCATCGGCTCCCCGCGGGTGGGATCGCATCGCCGCGACGGCCGCATCCGCCTCGTCCGCCGCGACGATCGCGACGAACTTCCCCTCGTTCGCGACGTACAGCGGGTCGATGCCGAGCATGTCGCAGGCGCCCAGCACCTGCGGCTCGATGGGCAGGGACTGCTCGTCCACGATCACGGCGAGCTGGCAGGCGTGAGCGAGTTCGTTGCACACGGTGCCGACGCCGCCGCGGGTGGCATCCCGCATCCACCGGGTCGACGGTGCCGCTTCCAGCAGCTTCTCCACCAGCGAGTTCACCGGGGCCGTGTCGGAGGCGATGTCGGCCTCGATGGCCAGGTCACCGCGGGCGAGCATGACCGCCATGCCGTGTTCGCCGATGGTGCCCGACAACAGCACCTTGTCGCCGGCACGCACGAGATCCGCCGACAGCCGCCTGCCCTCCGGGATGACACCGACACCGGCGGTGGAGATGTAGACGCCGTCGGCGGCGCCCTTGCCGACGACCTTGGTGTCGCCGGTGACGATCTGCACGCCGGACAGGACGGCCGCCTCGCTCATGTCGGCGACGATCTCCCGCAGTTCGGCGATCGGGAAACCCTCCTCGATGACGAACGCCGCCGACAACCACCGCGGCCGCGCACCGGACACGGCGAGATCGTTGACGGTCCCGTGCACCGCGAGATGCCCGATGGAACCGCCGGGAAAACGCAGCGGCTGCACCACGTACGAGTCGGTCGAGAACGCGAGCCGCTCACCCGACGGCATGGTGAGGGCGGCCGCGTCACCGAGTTGCTCGAGTTCCTCGTTGCGGAACGCCTCGACGAACACCGCGTCGACGAGGGCCGCCGACGACTTCCCGCCCGCACCGTGAGCGAGTGTCACCACCTCGTCCAGCAGCCGCGGCCGGCGTTGCCGGAACTTGTCGATCCGCTCGAGGACCCGGTCTTCCCGTTCCGCCGAGGTTGCCGGTTCGGTGGTGCTCATGAAGCCTCCACGGAGTTGGGAGCGGGCCGCGTCATGTGTTCCTGGGCCACCGACCACAGCCGGTACCCGAGCATCGCGTGGCTCTCCTGGATCCGGTGGATGCTCTGCGAGTGGACGGTGTAGCAGAAGTCGAGTTCGCCGGCGGACGCCATCGCCGCCATCCGGCCGCCCTCGTGCCCGGCGAACCCGATGGTCAGCAACCCCCGCTGCTTCGCCTCGGTGAGTGCGGTCATCAGATCGTCGGAGTTGCCCGACGTCGAGAGTGCGATCGCGACGTCGCGGTCCCGGGCGTGCGCGATGATCTGCCGCTTGAAGATCAGATCGAAGCCGACGTCGTTGCCGAGCGCCGTCACCACGGCCTGATCGGCGGCGAGCGACCACGCCGCCACCGGGCGTCCGCGGGCGGGACGGCTGAACAGCGATGCCAGGGTGGCGGCGTCGGTGGAGCTGCCACCGTTGCCGAACGTGTAGAGCCGGCCGCCGCGACGGAACCTGTCGGCCATGTCGATGCCGGCAGCGATCAGGCCGTCGCCGTACTCGTCGAGGGACTCCTTCTGCAGGCGAGCGCTCTCGGCGGCCTTCCCCCGCGCGGAGGCGGCGAGGTCGTCGAGGAGGCTCTGGGCGTCGGTTTCCTCCGAGTCGATGAACGGGTAGAGGAAGCTGGTGCTCTCCGAGTCGTGTGTCGTCATCGGTTCGCCTCCTGACCGGCGTCGTCGAGTCGCGTGATCGCGGCACCCGCGTGCACCAGGACGAGGTCGTTGGGCTGGACGTCGCCGAGGACGCTGACGTCCACCCACTCCTCGCCCGCGGCGGTGCGGACCAGGGCAGGTCCGAGCGGTTCGGCCGGCTCGATCACCACCTCACCGAGACGCCCCTCGTCGCTGCACGTGACGCAGACCGTCTCGTCGCACTCCTCGGCGTCGGGCTTCAGCAGTCCCGAGTGCTCGAAGCAGACGTGGGTGAGTTCCCACAGCAGGTGATACATGAGGACGAACCGCCCGGTGGCCGGCACCATCGGATCCTCCGAGTCGACCCAGAGGATGTGGTTCGCCGCACCGGCCGGAGGCCGGGGGCCTGCCCCGATCCACAGCGTCATCGCGCCCCACGCCGGTGCGCGGCGCATCGCGTCGACCACGGAGGGCTCGTTCGCCGACGCCACGGCCAGCAGGATGTCGCCGGGCCTGCTCGCCACCCGGGCCTGCGCCACCGGATCGGGTTCGACGAGTGCCACCGACGGCAGCGCCCGTTTGCCCATGATCACGGGATGCACGAATTCGACGGCGACGTGATGGGCGTGCGGTTCCCACTGGGGTGAGATCACCCAGAGCGTCGCGCCGTCATGGAATCTGCGGGCGAGTGACAACGCTGCGGCGGCGAGATCCGCAGACAGGTCCGTGTCGACAAGGTGCCCGCCCGCCTCTGCGGTGGTGGTCATTCACTAGCTCCCGTCCCGGACCGGCCGGTCGGGGGCTGCCGACGTCACGGTCCGCGCATGGTTGCCGCGGCACCGATCACCGCCTGGCCGAGGGAGAGTCCTCCGTCGTTGGGAGGCACCCGGTGGTGGGTGAGGACTCGATAACCGCTGCTCTCCCAGTGTGCTCTCACCAGTGCGAGGAATAAACGGTTTTGAAAGACTCCTCCGGTGAGTCCGATCGTCGACGCGCCGGTCGCAGTGACGGCCCGGTCGACGAGGCCGGCGGTGGCGGCGGCGAGGGCATGGTGGAAGCCCAGGGCGAGCGCAGCGGGCGGGGTCCCGTCGCGGAGTCCGGCGACCAGTCCGGACACCAGAAGAGGCAGCCTGAGCTGGTCGTTCTCCACGTCCATGGCCAGGGGAGCCGGGTGGAGGGCGGTCCGGGCGAGGGCCTCGAGTTCGATGGCCGCCTGCGCCTCGTAGGTGACCCGGTGCCGGACCCCGAGCAGCGACGCGACGCCGTCGAACAGGCGGCCCGCGCTCGTCGTCCTGACGCAACCGAGACCCGACTGCAGTTGCGACTCCACGGCCGCGCGTTCCGAAGTGGGGATCGCCTCCACGCACGGCAACCCGCCGACGTCGGTGATCCCGCACTCGTGCAGCAGAGCCAGCGCCACCCGCACCGGATTCCGGACGGCGGCGTCACCGCCCGGCAGTGAGAAGGGCTGGATGTGCCCCACCCGCCTCGTGTCGAGGATGTTCGGGCCGACGAGGAGGAGTTCGCCGCCCCACACGGTGGTGTCGCAGCCGTACCCGGTCCCGTCGAACGCGACACCGAGCACCGTCGTCCCGACCAGTCCGTGCTCGGCCATCAGCGACGCGACGTGCGCGTGGTGGTGCTGCACGGTGAGCAGGGGGACGCCGGTCCTGTCGCTGTAGCGCCGGGCCCAGTGGTGCGTCGAATATCCGGGGTGCCGGTCGGCGACCACCGCCTCCGGGGTGATGCCGTGCAGATGCGTCAACTGCCGCACCGACGTCTCGAAGGCGCGCTGACTCTCCAGGCTGCCCATGTCGCCGAGGTGCGCCGAGCAGAACGCGTAGTCCTGCCGGGTCAGGCAGAAGGTGTTCTTGATCTCCGCGCCCACCGCGAGGATCTCCGGGCCGTGCGCGGGGAGCACGACGGGCAGCGGTGCGAATCCGCGCGAGCGGCGGATCGGCAGCACCGCCCCGGCCTCGACCGCGAGCACGGAATCCTCGCAGGGCACCGCGATGCGGCGGTCGTGCATCAGGAACACGTCGGCGATGTCCGTCAGTCGAGTGCGGGCGTCGTCGTTGTCGAAACAGAGGGGCTCGCCGCTCAGGTTGCCGGACGTCATGACCAGCACCCGCGGAGGGTCGACGTCGCTGCCGGGGGTCCGGGTGAACAGGAGATGGTGCAGCGGGGTGTAGGGGAGCATCACGCCGAGGTCGTCGATCCCGGGCGCGATGCCGTCGGCAACCGACGCTGTGCTCTTCTTGTGCAGCAACAGGATCGGCCGGGCCGCGTGTCGCAGCAGGGCGCTCTCGGGCTCGGAGATCTCGCACAACTCGGCGGCGGCGGACAGGTCCGCGGTCATGACCGCGAACGGCTTGTCCGGGCGGTGCTTGCGCGCCCGCAGAGTCTCGACGGCGGTGGGGTCGGCGGCATCGCAGACGAGATGGAATCCGCCGAGGCCCTTGACCGCCACGATCCGGCCGTCCCGCAACGCCCCCTGCGCCGCGGTGAGGACGGCGTCGTCCCCGTCGATCCGGTGCCCGTCGACCTCGGCGAACACGTGCGGACCGCAGTCGGGGCAGCACACCGGCTGGGCATGGAACCGTCGATCCGCGGGGTCGCGGTACTCGGCGAGGCACTTCGCACACAGCGGGAACTCGGCCATCGTGGTGTTGGGCCGGTCGTAGGGGAGGTCGGTGATCACCGTGAACCGCGGCCCGCAGTTGGTGCAGTTGACGAACGGGTGGCGAAACCGCCGATCGTGCGGATCAGCCAGTTCGCGAAGACAATCCGCGCACGTCGCCACGTCCGGCGACACCAGCGTCCGCGCGCCGGGGACGTGCCTGCTGTCGATGATCCGGAACGACTCGTCGCCGCGCACCGGCACGGGCTGAGTGGTCGCGTCGACGATCACGGCCATCGGCGGCGCGTCCGTGCGCAACCGGCGCACGAACTCGGACACCGACGCCGACTTGCCCTCTATCTCGATGAACACGCTGACGTCGTCGTTGCCGCAGTGGCCGTGCAGTCCCAGGTCGTCGGCCAGTCGCGCGACGAACGGGCGGAAGCCGACCCCCTGCACGACCCCGTGGACCGTGATGCGCGATCGTTCGACCGTCATCCTCGGATGATTCCCCCGTCGAGGTGCGGGGCGCAAGGGCCCTCCCGTGCACGTCCGGCGGCACAGCCGCACCCTTTCTCGGTTCGCGCACTCGAAATTGCGCCTGGAATTCGTGCGCGGGAACCGAAAAGGGGTGCGCCTGCCGGATCACTCGCCGTCGACGGAGCGTGCGCCGGTGACGGCGTCGATCAGCCCGTAGTCGCGCGCCTCGTCGGCGGTGAGGATCCGGTGGTCCCGCATGTCGCCGATCACCGTGTCGACGGGACGCCCGCAGGAGTCGGCGATCCGCTGCTGCAGCCTTCGGAGTTGCTGCTCGTGGTGTTCGGCGGCGATGGCGACGTCCGACGCCGGACCGGTGCAGGACGCCTGCGGTTCGCGGAGGTGGAACGTGGCGTGCGACGCCGACGTCCGGCGGTCGGCGGGCGCAAGGAGGGCGATCGCCATTCCCCGGACGTCGCCGCGGCAGTGGACGTGCAGCGGGACGCCCATCAGATCGAGGGTGTCGAGGAGGGTGGCGGCCGCGTCGATGTCGGCGTCGACGCCGTGCAGCCACAGCTGGACCTCCCCGTCGTCCGAGGCGTCGAGCAGTGCCAGCGACGCCGCCGCGCGGTTGGTGGCCTCGGCGTCGAGCCTGCCGGTCAGCGACACGATCCGTTTGTCGAACAGGCGCTCGGCCAGCCAGTCGGGACCGGGAGTGGGAGCGGGCACGGACGTGACGGGCATCGGGGCAGGCGGCTGCCGGGGGTCCGGCTGCCAGGGGGTGTGAAACGGCGGGACCGGTGGTGGGGTGGGTGGTGGCCAGATCATGGTGATGACTCCCGGTGCGCTGAGATCGTCCAGTCGACCGTCCGGCCCACGGCCTCCGCGTACCGTTCGAGCGTCGACAGGCGGGGGTCGACGTCGCCGCGTTCGAGCCGTGCCACGGCCGATTGTGACGTGCCCATGTGGGCGGCGATCTCCGTCTGCGTCAGGCCGCGCTCGCGGCGAGTGGTGACGAGCTCGTCCAGCAGCGCTCGACGCCGATCGGACAGGTGCTCCAGTCCGGGAAAAGACGTGCGTCGAGGGGTGGTCGACATACCATCGATGGTATCTCGAAAACGGTATATACGGAGGGGTGCTCATGGCGAAGGTTCGTGCCGCCGTCATCGGCGGCGGCATCATCGGTCTGGCGGTCGCCCGGGAACTCCTGCACCGGATGGACGTCGTCGAGGTGACGCTGTTCGAAAAGGAGACCCGGGTCGCGGCCCACCAGACCGGACACAACAGCGGCGTCGTCCACGCCGGCCTGTACTACCCGCCGGGCAGCCTCAAAGCTCGCCTGTGCCGCCGTGGTGTCACCCTCCTGCAGCAGTACGCGGAGAACAAGGGTGTGGCCTATGAGGAATGCGGCAAAGTGGTGGTCGCCCACGACTCGTCCGAAGTGGCGCGGATGGACGCCATCTTCGACAGAGCGGTGGCCAACGGCGTCCCCGGCATCCGCAAGGTCCCTGGGGAGGGGATCCCCGAGATCGAACCGCACGCACGCGGAGTCGCCGCCGTGCACTCGCCGCACACCGCGATCATCGACTACGTGGCGGTCGCGGAGGCTCTCGCCGCGGACATCGCCGCCGCGGGGGGACGCGTCCTGCTCGGCCGGGAGGTCGTGGGCCTGGACAGCCGGACCGCGGAAACGGTGGTCGCCACCCGGCAGGGCAGCGAGGTCTTCGACCTGGTGGTCACGTGCGCGGGACTGCAGTCCGATCGGGTGGCACTGATGTCGGGTGAACCGCGATCGCCTCGGGTGGTGCCCTTCTTCGGCGACTACTTCCTGCTCGAGCCCGAGCGGTCCTCGCTCGTGAAGGGGCTGATCTACCCGGTTCCGGACCCGCGGTACCCGTTCCTCGGCGTCCACCTCACCAAAAGGATCGACGGGCGAATCATGCTCGGACCGAACGCCTTTCTCTCCTTCGGTCGGGAGGCGTACGACCGTCGGGGGTGGTCGGCGTCGGACGTCATGTCGGCGGTCGGGTTTCCCGGATTCTGGCGGTTCGCCGTGCACAACACCGCGGCGGCGGTCCGCGAGGCCCGCACCGTCCTCAGCACGGGCCAGTTCGTGAAGGAGGCGCAGAAGTACGTGCCCGACGTGCGCCGCTCCGACGTCACCCGCGGACCCCGGGGCATCCGCGCTCAGGCGATGAACGCCGACGGCAGCCTCGAGGACGACTTCGTCATCACCGGGTCGGGACGCGTCGTTCACGTCCGGAACGCGCCCTCACCGGGTGCGACGTCGTCCCTCGCCATCGCCGAACACGTCGTGACGGAAGTTCTGGCCCGCGCGACCACGTGACACGGCTTCGCCCAATGTCACACTGGTGCAGTCGAAGTAGACCGATGTGACATTGGGCGTCCGAGTCGCCGGCGCTACGACGTGGCACGCCCGAGCGGCAACCCGTCCTCGAGGAACTCCAGTGCGCGCAGGGCAAGCGGCAGATCACCGGGAAGCAGATCGACCACACCGAGGATGACCCCGACGATCGCCCCGGCGAGCGCGCGGACCTCGAAGTCGTCGGCGGTGCGTCCGACCCTGCGCGCCATGACACCCGCGATCATGTCGATGTTGCGCACCATTTCCTGCATGATGGCACCGCGAAGTTCCGGGACCGAGTACAGCAGTTCCTGACGCTTCCGCTCGAAGTCCATGTCTGCCTCGGACAGGCCGGCGAACACGGACTCGGCCGCCTTCCGGAATGCGGTGATCAGCGGGACGTCCGGCGGTTGCGCTTCGATCGCCTCGATCATGACCGGATCGAGGTCGTCGGCGAGCACCAGTTGTTCCTTGGTGGGGAAGTATCGGAAGAACGTGCTCGGCGACACGTCCGCCGCCTCCGCGATCTGCTCGATCGTGGTTTCGGCGTAGCCCTGTTCACGGAACAACCGAAACGCCTCGGAACGGATGGTCAGCCGGGTGCGCGCCTTCTTCCGCTCCCGCAGGCCTGGTCGAGCGTCAATGGACATGTACCGATTCTGACTCATCCTGCTCCCGGGCCGGGGTATCGCGGGGCGTGAACCGCGCTGCGAGCACCATCGCGACGGCGCAGATGCCCGCGCACACCCACAGCATGAGCCCCATCCCGGACAGGAACGACGCCTGGACGTGCGCGAGCATCGACGGGTCGCCGGTCGTCTTGGCCACCGCGACCCCGGCGTTGACTCCGTCGCGAATCGGATCCACGTCCAGGTCCCCCAGTTCGGACCGGTAGCGGGTGGCGAGGACGGTGCCCAGCACCGCGACCCCGATCGTTCCGCCTGCCTGCCGCAGCGCCTGGATCAGCGCGGAGCCGGAACCGGACCGTTCGGCCGACAGTGCGCCCAGGGCCGCACCCATCGCCGCCGGCATCACGAAACCCATTCCCGCGCCGACGAGTGCGATCCACGCCGCCGTGAACCAGTACGCGGAATCGACGGAGGTCAGGGCGCCGGTCGCGAGTCCCGCGGTGAGGAGGGCGAACCCGATGACGATGACCGGCCGGGCGCCGGCCCGCCGAAGCAGTTGGTCGCAGAGCCGGGTGCCGACCAGCAGTCCGCCGATCAACGGCAGCAGACGGAGGCCGCTACCGAGCGCGTCGACCCCGAGCACCGCCTGGAAGTACTGCGGCACCGTGAAGAACAGCCCGAACATCCCGAAGTTGACCAGGGTGGTGAAGATCGTGCCCCAGCGGAACCCGGGGCTGGCGAACAGCGACGTGTCGATCAGCGGGTGACGCGACCGCCGTTCCCACATCGCGAACAGTCCGAGCACGACCACGCCCGCCGCGATCGTCGTCAATGCCAGTGTGTCACCCCAGCCGTCCTGGCCGGACCTGATGAAACCGTAAGTGAGGCTGAGCAATCCGAGCGAAGACAGTGCGGCGCCGAGATAGTCGGTGGGCGACTGCTCCTCGCTGCGCGATTCCGGTACCAGGGCCGCGACGGCGATCGCGCCGACGACGACGAGCGGCACGTTGATCAGGAACACAGACCCCCACCAGAAGTTTTCGAGCAACCACCCGCCGAGGATCGGTCCGAGGGGCAGGCCGATCGCGGTGGACGTCACCCAGATGGTCAGTGCCCGCGACCGTTCGCCGGCGTCGGGGAACAGGACGGGCAGCACCGCCATCGACAGCGGCATCATCACGGCGGCTCCCAGTCCCAGCAGTGTGCGTCCGGCGATCAGCTGACCCGACGTGCTCGCGTAACTGCAGAGCAGCGACGCGACGCCGAACAGGACGAGGGCGCCGAGCAGGAGTTTCTTGCGGCCGTACCGGTCGCCGAGCGCCCCGGCCGGCAGGAGCGCCGCGGCGAGCACGAGCGTGTACGCCGAGCTGAACCATTGCAGTTGCGAGTTGTCCGCGCCGAGGTCGACTGCCAGGGTCGGCAGTGCCACCGTCAGGACCGTGATGTCGAGACCGATGGTCAGCATGGCCACGGACAGGGCTCCGAGCGCCCACCAGCGGCGCGAGGCGACTTCGATGACCGTCGATTCACTCATGACAGCTCCACTCGAAAGGAAGTTACTATATTTTGATAGTAACTCTCACTTTGCGGCTGTCAAGGGACCGGTCAGCGCCGGCGGAGCTGTAGCGTGAAGCCCTCGGGCATGAGGGTGAGCCGCTCGGCGACCTTCAGTCGATAGCTCGGGTCGCCCACGATGTCGTATCGACGCAGAATCGTGCCGAGAACCAGGACCGCCTCGTGGAGGGCGAACTGTCGTCCGATGCAGGCGCGCTCGCCGGTCCCGAACGGCTTGTAGACGTGCGCGGGGCGGGACCGGATGCGCTCGGGGAGGAAATGGTCGGGGTCGAACGCCTCGGGATCGTCACCCCACACGGGGTCGCGGTGCAGTGCGGGGATGAGGACGAGAACCCAGTCGCCGACCTTCATCGGGTACTTGCCGACGAGGGTCGTGTCGACGGTCGCCTCCCTGCCGTACGCGGGGGCCGTCGGCCACAGCCGCAACGATTCGTCGAGCACCCGGCGCACGTAGCGGAGCTTCGCGATCTGCTCGAACGCGGGCTCTTCGTCGCCCCAGACCGCATCGACCTCCGCCTGCGCCTTCGCGAGGACGTCGGGATGCCGCGACAGGTAGTACAGGGCGAACGACAGTGCGCCGGAGGTGGTCTCGTGCCCCGCGACCAGGAACGTCACCACCTGGTGGCGGATGTTCAACTCGTCGATCCGATGGGGATCGTCCTCCCGCGCCGCCCGCAGCATGAGTTCGAGCAGGTCCTCGGGGCCGGCCTCGGCGCTGTCGCGACGGGCACGGATCACCTCGTCGACGACCTCGGCCATGTGTTCCAGATTGGCGACGTTGCGGCGATCCGACCGTCGCGCCAGCAGTCGTCCGAGCGCGGTGGACTTCACGAACGTGGTGCGCTGCGAATGGCTCAGCGCTCCGACCATCGCCTGCACGAACGGGTGCGGCCGCTCGCGGGTGAAGGAGTCGAACGAATAGCTGAAACCGGTGCGGCCGATGGTCTCGAGCGTCAGCTTCGTCATGTCGGAAGAGACGTCGACGGGGGTGCCGTCCACCCGCTCGTCCCAGCGCTCCGTCAATTCGCCGGCGACATCCAGCATCGTGCGGTGATACGACCGCATCGCGGATTTCGTGAATGCGGGGGCGAGGAGGTTGTGCGCCTTGCTCCAGTTCGGCTCGTGGTTGTAGGCGGTGAACAATCCGTCGCCACCGACCTCGCGCAGCGACGCGACGCCGGGCGCCAGGTGCTTCGCGAACCGTGATTCGTCGGAAAGTTCCGCGACCATGTCTGCACCGGAGGCGAACACGAACCGATTGCCGAGGACGTTGCGCTCGAAGATGGGCCCGAGCTTTCTGCCGATCTCCATCGAATTCTGCACGGGAGTGCGGATGCTGATCCCGAAGACGTCGCCGACGACGGGAAACCGCCATCGGGGATGCGGGATGGTCGCCTCCGCTGTGGTGTGCAGTGATTCGACGCTCATGTCGACCCCCGTGTCGATGTGGCCTGCGTTACTGAATTGATGTCTAGTACGCAAGGTACGCCTTACTGAACCGGTGTCAAGCAGTACGGTGACTGGCATGACCAGCGCCCGCCGACGACTCGCCCCGGAGCAGCGCCGGGCGCAGTTGCTCGACATCGGCGCGCGGCTGTTCGCGGACCGCCCCTACGAGGACGTGTGGATCGAGGAGGTCGCGGAACTCGCCGAGGTGTCGCGCGGATTGATGTACCACTACTTCCCGACGAAGCGGGATTTCTTCGCCGCGATCGTCGAACGCGAATCCGAACGACTGCTCGAGGTGACGGCCCCCGATTCCACGCTCCCCGTCGAGGAACAGGTCGCGGCCGGCCTCGACGCGTACTTCGAGCACGTCGCGAGCCACCGGCACGGAGTCCGGGCCATCAACCACGGCGCACTGTCGGCCGATGCCGACATCCGGGCCATCGTCGAGCGGGAACTCGACGCCCAGCAGCGCCGCATCGTCGACGCGCTCGATCCCCCCGACGGCGAACGGGAACTCGTCGGCGTCGCGGTGCGCGGGTGGATCGCCTTCGTGCGCGCCGTCTGCATGGACTGGCTCGATCACCCGTCGATCGCCGAGGGCGAGCTACGTGAACTCTGCCTGCGCTCGCTGCGGGGCATGCTGGGTGGGCGGCTCGACTGATCTCAGGGCTGGCACTTAAATAAATCAGTTGATATATTTAAGCCGAAATCCCTTCCGTGATCAAGGAGATCCCGCATGAGTGCACCCACCGTTACGTCGCGGGGCCGAACGAACCCGGCGAAGACCGAGGCGGAACTGCGTCGTGAACTCGCGGCGGTGTACCGCCTGCTCGCGCATTTCAAGATGACCGACCTCATCTTCACGCACGTCTCGGTCCGGATTCCCGGGCCCGAACATCATTTCCTCATCAACCCGTACGGCCTGCTCTTCGAGGAGATCACCGCCTCCAACCTGGTGAAGATCGGGCTCGACGGCGAACTCGTCGAACCGTCCGAATATCACGTCAACCCGGCGGGATTCGTGATCCACGGCGCGATTCACGAGGCCCGGCCGGACGCGCACTGCGTGCTGCACACTCACACGAAGGCCGGGTGCGCGGTGGCCGCGCAGGAGCACGGACTGCTGCCGCTGAACCAGATCTCGATGGAGTTCTACAACCGGGTCGGCTACCACGACTACGAGGGCATCGCGCTCAACACGGCCGAACGCGTGCGGTTGGTCGAGGACCTGCGCGACAACCCCGCAATGATCCTGCGCAATCACGGACTGCTCACCGTGGGCGAATCCGCCGCCGAGGCGTTTCTGCGAATGTTCTACCTGGAGAAGGCGTGTGACATCCAGATCGCCGCCCAGGCGTCGGGTGAACTGCGCGTTCCGTCGCCCGAGATCGCCGAGCACACCGCCCGGCAGTTCGCCGGCGAGGCCACGGACGACTACACCGACGATCAGGCGTACGAGATGGCGTGGGCGGCGCTGCTGCGGATGCTGGACCGCACCGCCCCCGATTACAAGGACTGACGGCGGCTCACGAGAACTGGCAGGGGTGATCACATCCCCGGTGCGGCAACGACTCCCACCGGGGATGCGCCCGTCAGGACCGCCGCGACGTTGCGCGCCGACTGCTGCGCCAGGGTGCGCGCGACCTCCGGTGAGTACCACGCGGCGTGCGGGGTGATCACGAGGTTCGGGATCTGCAGGATCGGATCGTCCTGTGCGGGTGGTTCGTTCGGCAGCACGTCAACGGCGGCCCCGGCGAGGTGTCCGCTGCGCAGCGCGGCTCCGAGTGCGTCGTGGTCGACGAGACCGCCGCGGGAGACGTTCACCAGATACGCGCCGCGCGTCATCGCGGACAGGGCGCGGTCGTCGATCAGACCCTGCGTCTCGGATGTGAGGGGAACGTGCAGGCTCAGGACGTCGGAGCGGCGCAGCAGTTCCTCGAACCCGACCACCTCGATACCCTCGGCCGCCAGTTCCCCGGCTCGGTCGCCCAGTCCGCGGCCGCTGACGAGGACGGTCATCCCCACCGCTCGGGCCCGCACCGCGACAGCCGCGGCGATCCGGCCGAAGCCGTAGAGGCCCAGCACGGTTCCCGCGATCCTCCGCGGCGGCGCTGCGGTCACGTCCCACCCGCCGGCATGCACGGAGCGGTCGAGGGTGTGAGTGGATCGGAGCAGTCCGAGGGTGAGCGCGAGTGCGTGATCCGCGACCTCCTCGGTGCAGTAGTCCACTGCCCGCGTGACCCAGAGGCCGCGTTCGTGGGCCGCCGACACCGGCAGGTGGTCGTACCCGGCGGACGTGGCCGACAACAGTCGCAGGTCCGGGAGATCCGACAGGTGACGGGGCTCGAGTCCGGTGGTCTCCGGACCCACGAGCAGGGCGATGACGCCCGGCCCGGACGGGAACTCGGACTGGTGCACGACATCCGCGGAAATGCCTGCGGCGGCAAGCGAATCGGACAGTGCTTCGGCAGGAATGAAGTCGTCGAGGACGACGACGCGATCGGTCATCTGCCTACTGCCCCCGCTTCTTCGGTGGTCCGTCGCACGGCGGCGTCGACGCAGCGGGCTGCCGCGTCCTCCGCGCTGATCGCCTCCATGACAACGGGATCCAGGATGGCCTGCAATGCGAGACCGTCGGTCAGTGCCACCAGCGCGACGGTGACGGCGTCCGCGTCGAGGTCGGCGGAGACGGTGCCCTCCCGCTGTGCGGCGACGACCGACTCGCGCACGACGCCCCGCCAGCGGGCGAGGAAGGCCGCGATCTCACCGCGCGCGGTTTCCTCGGCCGCGCCCTCCGCGTAGAAGAACAGGAACACGCGGGTCATCGCCAGTCGGCGTTCGTCGAGCGGCAGGATGCTGGCGGTGATGTTCCGCAGCTTCTCGATCGGGCCGGCGCCCTCCTCGTCGAGAATCGTGCGGTACCGGTCGCCCTGGATGTCGCCGGCCCGGCGAAGCGCTGCGAGGAGCAGTTCGTGCCGGGATCCGAAGTAGTGGTTCAACACTCCGGTCGACCACCCGCTCTCCTCCGCCACCGCTCGAGTGGTGACGGCGGAGATCCCCTCCCGGGCGATCAACGCGAGAACGGCGTCGGCGAGCGCCAGTCTCCGCTCGTCGTGGTCGACGATCTTCGGCACGATCTTTCCTCCCGCTAGTGCGCACTCACCCGCGTGCGCCGGTGTCACTCAGGCTATCGGTGCCGGGACCGGAACCGGATCTTCCTCGTCCTTTCCCGACACTCGCGCGTTCCACACGGACATCACGTTCGCCGGGGTGGGTTCGGTGAACAGGCTGGTGGCCACGAACACCACCAGCGCGCTGACGAGTCCGACGTACACGGGCTCGTTCGCCATGACGTCGCCGACGACGAACATCGTCGCGATGGTCCCCACGGTGCCCACCGCCATGGCCGCCATGGCGGCCGTACCCGTGGCGCGCTTCCAGACCAGTCCACCGAGGATGGGGACGAGGAGCCCGCCGACCAGGATGTCGTAGGCGATCGTGAGCGCGGAGACGATGTCGTTGATGAGCGCGGCGATCACGATGCTGACGAGGCCGATCACGATCACGTAGAGGCGGTTGCCGCGCACGTCGGCTTCCGGATCGGACGTGTCCAGTTCGGGGCGTGTGCGTCCGAAGATCTGGGCGACCAGCGGAAGGACGTCCTGCCGGGCGACGGTGGCGGTGGCGATCAGCGCGCCGGACGCGGTCGACATCATCGCGGCCACCGCGGCGGCGAGGACGATGCCGCTGAGACCGACGGGCAGGACGTGGACGGCGACGTCGGCGTACACGTCGTCGGACGATCCGATGTCGGGCATGAGGGCCGACGCGGCCAGACCGATCAGTGCGCCCGCGACGCCGTACAGCAGGCAGTAGACGCCGGCGGTGACGCCGCCCCACCGTGCGACCTCCGGCGACTTCGCGGTGAACACGCGCTGCCAGATGTCCTGTCCGATGAGGATGCCGAGCGTGTAGACGACGAAGAACGTGACGATGGTGCCGGTGCCGATGGTGCCGAGCCCGAGAGCCTGTTCGCCGACGCGCTCCTTGATGCCGGCGTACCCGCCCGCTTTGCTCCACGTGAACGGGAGAAGCAGGACGAAGACGCCGATGGTCTTGATGACGAATTGGACGACGTCGGTGAGCGTGATCGACCACATGCCGCCCATCGCCGAGTAGGCCACGACGATGAGGCCGCCGAGGATCACCGACAGGGTCCGGTCGAAGCCGAACAGCACGTTGAAGATGGTGGCGTAGGCGATCGTGGAGGTGACGGTGAGCATGAGTGTGTACGCCATCATCACGAGACCGGACGCGCCGGTGGCGTCGATGCCGTACCGGAGTTTGAGCATCCCGGAGACGGTGTAGACCTTGAGACGCTGGATCCGCGCGGCGAAGAGCAGGCTGAGCAGGAGTACGCCGGCGGCGATCGACACGACCAGCCACATTCCGGAGATGCCGTACTTGTAGCCGAGGCCGACGCCGCCGACGGTGGAGGCGCCGCCGATGACGACCGCCGCCATCGTGCTGGTGTAGAGGAATCCGCCGAGGCGGCGGCCGGCGACGAGGTATTCGCTGGAGTTGCTCGCCCGGCGTTTGCCCCACCAGCCGAACGCGAGCATTGCGCCCAGGTAGATCAGGATGATGGTGATGTCCATGGTGCGTCCTTCACGTGTCCTAGCGGATCGGTGATGACGGGCGGTGGTCCCGTCGGTGCCGGTCTCGTCAGACCGTTGCCCTAGACGGTAGGAGAACATTGACGTGAAATAAATCACTTGATACAAATAATCACTTCAGAAAATCGTGAAGTAACGGTGCGAGCCAGCTCACACCCTGTTTTCGACCCGCCGGAGGAGTGCGATGCGCAGCTCGCTGCCCGACCTGAAGCTCCTCCAGATCTTCGCGGCCGTCGTCCGCCACCAGGGGTTCGCGCCGGCGCAGCAGGAACTCGGACTGTCCGCCTCCGCGATCAGCACCTACATGAGCCAGCTCGAGCGCCACCTCGGCATCGTGCTGTGCCACCGCGGCCGGGGCGGATTCGGCCTCACCAGCAAGGGCGAGCTCTACCACAAGGAATGCCTGCGCATCCTCGGCGAACTCGAGGGCTTCGAACGCTACGGCGCCGCGCTGCAGGGGGAGCTCAGGGGAACCCTCACCATCGGGGTTCTCGATTCCACCGTCACCGACGCCACCCTGCCGCTCGCCGACGTGATCGGCGTGTTCAGCAAGGACCACCCCGCCGTCTACCTCGACCTGAAGATCCAGACCCCGCACGAACTGCAGGTCGGCGTGCTCGACGACCGGATCGACGTCGCGGTCGGCGCGTTCGCCTCACCGATGAACGGCCTCGTCTCCCAGGCGCTGCACCGGGAGCAGCACTGGCTGTACTGCAGCGACAAGCATCCGCTGTTCGGCAGAAAACGGGTGCCGCCGGAGGTCATCACGCAACAGCGGATGGTGACCCGCGGTTACTGGTCCGAGCAGGAACTCGCCCGCCAGGGGTTCCCGCAACCCTCGGCGACGGTGGAGAACATGGAAGCGCAGCTCATCCTCGTGCTGTCCGGCG
The DNA here is from genome assembly GCF_001583455.1 of Rhodococcus sp. LB1. Classification (NCBI taxonomy): domain Bacteria; kingdom Bacillati; phylum Actinomycetota; class Actinomycetes; order Mycobacteriales; family Nocardiaceae; genus Rhodococcus; species Rhodococcus sp. LB1. The sequence goes on from NZ_LTCZ01000057.1 coordinate 82,348, forward strand.
CGTACATCGGATACCTGCCCGAGCACTACGCGGAGTACTGGGTGGACCGGAACCGGCTGCGACCGATCCTGCCGGCGTCGTTCGGTTATCAGGCGCCGTTCTCGCTGATCTACCGGCGCGGCCGGGCCCGCGAGCCGATGGTCCTCACGTTCCGCGAGTTCGTCCGGACCAGCATGGGCAGCTGATCGGTGTTCACGGGGCCGGGGAGCCCAGTTCGGTCGACAGGGCACGGCAACGCTCGACGAGAACCAGGCCGTGCTGCGCGCAGAGTGCGTCGTCGAGGCGGAACGTCGGCCCGACGACGCTGAGCGCGCCCACGATCCGCCCCACCGCGTCGTAGATCGGGGCCGCCACACCGGTCGAGTGGTCCTCGATGGTGTCGTGGGCGATCGCATACCCCTCGCTGTGCAGGTCGCCCCGCAGTGCGGCGCCGACGGCCGTGCCCTCGAGCGGCACCGTCTGCCCCACCCATCCCATGTGCCGGATCGCGTGGGTGCCCTCGATCTGCGCGAGATACAGGGCAGTGCCCTTCGGGCCGTGGGTCGACAGGTACGTGGATTCGCGGGTTTCCTCCGCGATCGCGACCATCGCGGGCCGCGCCCGGGACAGCAGCTGGTTGTCGCTGATCGCGCGGGCGCCGATCTGGAGAAGTCGCGGCCCGGCCCGGTAGACGTTGTCGTCGCCGCGGACCAGGAACTCGCTCTGCTCCATGCTGCGGATCAGGCGCAGTGCGGTACTCGTGGCGAGACCGGCCGCTTTCGCGGCGTCGCCGAGCGTCAACCCGCCCTGCTCGGTGATCGCGCCGAGCAGTTCGAAGGTGCGGCTCGCGCTGCGGGTCACATCTCCGGGGGCCATGGGTCGTCTCCTGACGGTCGCGGGTGTCGGCGTGAATCTACCGCGACGCGATCTCGGACAGCAGGGGCTGCCGGTGTTCGTCGAGCAGTGGGCTGCGGCGGACCCCGGGGCGCGCGCTGTCGCCGAACACGACCGGCTGCCGGACGTAGTCGATCGTTCCCGCGACCGGATGATCGAACGACTCCACGAGTCCGCGGTGCCGGCTCTGCTCGGACGACAACGCCTGTTCGACGTTCCAGATCTCGGAGCTCGCCAGTCCGGCCGCGCCGAGGAGCGCGACCACCTCGGCGACCGTCTTGTCCTTCGCCCAGGTCTCGATCTCCGCGCGAAGGGCGGGTTCGTGATCGGTGCGGGACGTGTCGTCGGCGAAACGGTTGTCGCCGAGAAGGTCTGCACGATCCATGGTGTGCGCCAGCTTCTCGAATCCGGATCGGCTGGCGACGGCGAGGACGAACAGGCCGTCCGACGCCCGGTACGTGTCGAACGGGGTGGAGACGGGATGGCGATTACCTACTCCCACCGGCGCGACCCCCGATGCCTGCAACTGGCTGTGCGCTGTGGGGAGCATGGCCAGCATGCTGTCGAACATGGCGACGTCGAGATGTTGCCCCACACCCGATTCCCGGGTGCCGACGAGGGCGGAGCTGATGCCCCATGCCGCGAACAGTCCCGCGACGAGGTCACCGAACGATTCGCCGAGCCGGGTCGGCCCGGATTCGGGGGAACCGGTGATGCTCATGATTCCCGACATCGCCTGCACGACGAGGTCGTAGGCGGCCGAACCCGCGAGCGGCCCGTCCTGCCCGAAACCGGAGATGGACGTGTAGACGAGCCGGGGGTTGCGGGCGTGGACGGTGTCGTAGTCGATGCCGAGACGGGCGGTCACCCCGGGCCGGAAGTTCTCGACGAGAACGTCCGCCGTATCGAGGAGGTCGAACAGCACCTTCCGATCCGCGTCGTCCTTGAGATTCAGTGCCAGCGAGCGTTTTCCGCGGTTCAGTACGTTGAAATAGATGCTCTCGCCATCGCGGAACGGGCCCAGGTGCCGCGAGTCCTCGCCGGCGGCGGGTTCGATCTTGACGACGTCGGCGCCGGCGTCCGCGAGCAGCGCCGTGCAGTACGGTCCGGCCAGGACGCGGGAGAGATCGACGACGCGGATGCCGTCGAGGGGAGGCAGTGTAGGCATGACGGGCCCTTCTCAGGATTCGGTAGAGCGCGGGGACGGTGCGTTGGAGGCGATGGTGAGCAGCTGGATCTGCGAGGTGCCCTCGAAGATCCGGAGGATCCGGCAGTCGCGGTAGAGGCGTTCGATCTCGGATTCGCGCATGAATCCGGCACCGCCGTGAATCTGCACGGTCTGGTCGACGATCGAGAAGCAGGCCTCCGTGGCCACGTACTTCGACACGGATGCGGCGCGGCGCAGGTCGGCCCCGGCATCCTTCACGTCCGCCGCCCAGTCCGCGGTGACGCGGGAGGCGACGAGCTGCGCGTCGCACGCACCCAGTAGCAGCTGAATCGCCTGGAATTCGGCGATGGGGTGACCGAACTGCTTGCGCTCCGCTGCGTAGGAGCGGCCCAGTTCCCACGCGCGCAGGGCGATTCCGTTGGCCATCGCGGCCACGTCGATGCGGGCGCGGTTGAGGGCGGTGAGCGCGATGTTGCCGCCGCGGCCCTCCGTTCCCACCACGGCGTCGTGGGGAAGCACCACGTCGTCGAGGTAGACGGTGTAGGTGGGGGCGGACCGGATGCCCAGCTTGTCCTGGGGCTCCGAGTAACTCACGCCGGGCGTGCCCTGGGGGAGGACGAACGCGGTGATGCCGCGGAAGCCTGCGGACGGATCGGTCTTGGCGAAGAGGACGACCAGATCGGCCTCCTTGGCGTTGGAGATGTACGTCTTCGAACCGGACAGGTGCCACCCGTCGTCCTCGCGCCGCGCCGTCGTCCGCATCGAGGCGATGTCGGAGCCGGCGTCCGGTTCGGTGAGGGCGAACCCGGCGAGCAGTTCGCCGGACGCGAGCCGGGGCAGCCACCGGCGCTTCTGCTCCTCGGTTCCGCCGACGAGGATCGGCTCGAGCCCCAGGTAGTGCGCGGTGTAGATCGAGGCGAGGGCGGCGTCGGTGCGGGCCACCTCCTCGATCGCGATCAGCTGTGTCTTGGTGGACAGGCCCAGCCCGCCGAACTCTTCGGGCACCGAGATCCCCATGAGGTCCTGCTCGCCCAGTCGCTTCACCAGCTCCGCCGGGAACTCGCGCGTCTCGTCACGGAACGCCGCGCCGGGATGGATCTCGCGGTTGGCGAACGCGCGCACCGTGGTGCGGAACTCGGCGGCATCGAGCAGCTGATCGGTCACGGGAACTCCTGTCGGAAAGGTCAGATTGCCATCTAGTGAAATAGCAATGCCACTTGGTGGCATATCGACTATGAAGGAGATCGCCGAATTTGTCCAGGGGCGGCCCGGTGTCCACAGCGAAGGAGCGGGTACTCGACTACGGACGGGCACTCCACATCCCGTCGGGCACGGCAGAGGGAGGCATGATGCGCGTGATCGCAGGAGGACTCGTCGCCGCGGGCATCGCTGTCAGCGGCGCACTTGCCGGCGTGGGCACGGCCGGCGGCGAACCCATCCCGTCCGGCACCTATCAGGGAACGACCACGGTGCCGGCGGGGGAGCTGATCTGGAAGGGGAAAACCTTCCAGGAGGGCACGGTCGTCAACAACTTCACGTTCGGCCTGACCGGACTCGCGGGCACGACCTCGCAGGACGGGAACGGAAACACCGTCATCGATTACAGCCCATCGGGACTGGGGTTCCTGACCGACAGGATTTCCCCCAACGCAGACGGGACCTACACCGGGGCCGTGTACGTGGGCGGCAACCAGGTGGGAAGCTTCGGCCTCGCGAGATAGCTGTCCCGGGGCCCACTACGACGACGAGGCCGCACCGCTCGGGTGCGACCTCGTCGTCACAGTGTCATCGGGGCGTCGGTCAGACGGCCCGGACATTCTGGGCCTGCGGGCCCTTCTGGCCCTGTCCGACCTCGAACTCCACCCGCTGGTTCTCCTCCAGCGACTTGTAGCCGCTGCCCGAGATCTCGGAGTAATGAACGAACACGTCCGCGCTGCCGTCGTCCGGCGCAATGAACCCGAAGCCCTTCTCACTGTTGAACCACTTCACAACACCCTGCGCCATACCGTTCACTCCCTGCAGTTGCCGCCCGGGACCTCACATCGAGATCCCGTTCGCGTGGATATCATCCTCGCATCCTGGCGCGCGTGCTTCCAGTGCAACGCCCACGATTCCTGCGGATATCGGTCGTCGGGCCCGGTCTGTGGAGGAAATTTCCCCCACGACCGATGATTCTGCCCGTCGACGGCGGTCCTACGTTCGACCCGACATCACAGCCCGAGGAGACCCGATGAACCCGATATCGACCGCCACCGCCAACACAGGAACCCTGCAGGTCCCCGGTGCGAGCCTGTACTACGAGGTTCGCGGCGCAGGCCCCCTCGTGGTGCTCGTGGGCGCCCCGATGGACGCAGATTCCTTCGCAGCGGCGGCCGATCTGCTCGCCTCCGACTACACGGTGGTCACCACGGATCCCCGGGGCATCCACCGCAGCCCGGTCGACGACCGCGAGCGGGATTCGACCCCCGAGATGCGCGCCGACGACCTCGCCCGCATCCTGACGCACCTCGACGCCGGACCGGCCGCCGTCTTCGGCTCCAGCGGCGGCGCCGTCAGCGCGCTCGCACTCGTGCAGGCGCATCCCGAACTCGTGCACACCGTGGTCGCGCACGAACCGCCGCTGGACGAGTTGCTCGACGACCGTGAGGAACTGCGGGTGAAGACCGACGACATCATCGACGCGCACCTCTCCGGCGACGTCGTAGGGGCGTGGAGGAAGTTTCTCGCCCTGGCGAACATTCACCTGCCCGAAGAGGTGTTTCAGCAGATGTTCGCGGGCGAGCGTGATGCGCAGACGGAGGCGGACGAGTACTTCCAGCATGCGCACATGCTGCGCCCGACCACCCGCTGGTGCCCGGACGTCGCCGGCCTGCGCTCGGTGACGACCCGTGTGCTGGTCGGCCTCGGTGAGGAATCGGACGGCCAGCTCTGCGACCGCACCTCACGGGCGCTCGCCGCGGAACTCGGCATCGAACCCACCCTGTTCCCCGGCGGACACATCGGTTTCGCCGAGGATCCGGCCTCGTTCGCCCCTCGTCTGCGCGCCGTGCTGCGGGAGGGCTGAGCGGACGGTCGTGGGCGACCTCAGCGGACGATGGGAACCCGCTTCGTGACGATCCGATGGATCAACCGGGCCGCGGTGCGGGCGGTGCGGTTGTCGATGTCGAACGACGGATTGAGCTCGGCCACATCGCACACGGCGAGCTTGCCACTGGCGGCGACGGCGTCGCACACGAATTGGATCGTCTCCGCAGGCACACCGTACGCGGCGGGAGCGCTCACTCCCGGCGCGACGGCGGCGGGAAGGACGTCGAGGTCGATGGTGAGGTAGACGAGATCGACGTCCGACAGGAACTCGCTGACGAACACGGCCACCCGGTGCCGGTCGGAGACCGAGCAGTCGTCGTCCAGGAGATACCGGACGTCGTATCCGCGTGCGGTGTCGAACAGCGCGGTGGTGTTGCTCGGCTGGCTGATGCCGAGCACCGAATACTGCAGGGCGGTGCCCGCCGCATGCTCCTGTTCGAGGATCTGCCGGAACGGTGTGCCCGAACTGGGGACCGGATCGGACCGCATGTCGAAGTGGGCGTCCAGGTTCAGGATCCCGATCCGCCGCTTGGGCGTGCGGACGGCTGCCTGCGCCAGACCGAGGTACGTCCCGTAGGCCACCTCGTGGCCGCCGCCGAGGACCACCGGGAACTGGCCGGCGTCGAGGGTCGCGGCTACCACCGAGCCGAGAGCCATCTGCCCGGCTTCGAGGCGGTTGTCGGTGACCGCGACGGTGCCGGCGTCATACGCGCGGAGAGGCTCGGCGAGCGCCATCGACGACAGCGCGGCCCGCAGCGCGTCCGGGCCGCGGGCAGCCCCGCGGCGTCCCTTGTTCCGCTCCACGCCCTCGTCGCTCGAGAAGCCGACGAACACACAGGCGCCGGGTTCGGAGTCGTCGTGAAGTGGCGTGACCGCCTGGTGCCAGCGGAGGTGGTGACTCGACGTGCCGTCCACCCTGCCGATCCAGGGGGGTGGGGGAATCAGCAGGTTCTCCATCATCGCAGGGCCCTCGCTTTCTCGTGACCGGTGTGCGCGGACCAGGCGAGTTCGCCGCCCCGCCACACATCGCGGACCAGGGGGACGCCGGGCCGGTAGGCCAAGTGTAGGTACGACGGTGCGTCGAGGGCGAGGGCGTCGGCCCGCGCTCCGGGACGCAGGACCCCGACGTCGGCACGTTGCAGTGCCCGGGCACCGCCCGCGGTCGCGGCCCAGATGGCCTCGTCCGGGGTCATGTGCATGTCCCGCACCGCGATCGCGATGCAGAACGGCAGGCTGGTGGTGTAGCTGGTGCCGGGGTTGCAATCCGCGCCGAGCGCCACCGTGACACCCGCGTCGAGCAGGGCCCGGGCGTCCGGGTACTTGTTCCGGGTCGAGAAATCCGCGCCGGGCAGCAGGGTGGCCACCGTCGAACTCTGTGCCAGCGCATCGATGTCGGCCTGCGTGGTGTAGCAGACGTGGTCGACGGACGCGGCCCCCAGCTCGACGGCGAGCTGGACTCCGGGGCCCTCGCGGAGCTGGTTGCCGTGGACGCGGGGGATGAGCCCCTTCGCCATTCCGGCGGTGAGAACGGCGTGTGCCTGATCGCGGTCGAACGCGCCGGTCTCGCAGAACACGTCGATCCATTTCGCCTGCGGTGCACAGGCATCGATCATCTCCGAGCACACCATGGCGACGTAGTCGTCGGCGCGCCCCGCGTATTCCGGCGGCGGAACGTGAGCGGCGAGCAGCGTCACCTCGTCGGTGAGGGACGCCGCGATCCTCGTGCTGCGCAGTTCGTGCGCGACCGTCTGCCCGTACCCGGTCTTGCACTCCACGGTGGTGCTGCCCGACCGCAGGGACTCGTCCAGCAGCCGCCGCGTGTTCGCCTCGAGCTGTTCGTCGGTCGCGTTCCGTGTCGCCTCGATCGTGTTGCGGATGCCACCCGCCGCGTACGGCTGTCCCGCCATGCGCGCCGCGAATTCCTCCGCGCGTTCCCCGCCGAACACGAGGTGCGAGTGGCTCTCCACGAAGCCCGGTAACACCGCCCGGCCGTCGAGATCGTGCCCGACGTCGCCGGCCGGCGCCGAGTCGGCGCGGCCGACCCAGGCCACCACGCCGCCGTCGAAGACGACGGCGGCGTCGCGGATCAGCCCGAGCGGACCTTCCCCCACTGTCGGGTCGTTGGTCACCAGGGTGCCGATGCCGGTCAGCACTGTGGAGCGGGAGGTGTTCGCTGTCACTGCTGTTCCTTCCAGTGGTTCGAAAATACGGTCGCTCGGGCCTGCGGTCATCCCTCGGACATCGGCACGCGCACGCCGCGCTCCTTGGCGACGTCGATCGCGTGGTCGTATCCGGCGTCGACGTGCCGGATGACGCCCATGCCGGGATCATTGGTCAGGACCCGCTCCAGCTTCTCTGCGGCCAGGTCGGTGCCGTCCGCGATGCACACCTGACCGGCGTGGATGGACCGTCCCATGCCGACGCCGCCGCCCTGGTGGATGGACACCCACGACGCGCCCGACGCCGTGTTGACGAGTGCGTTGAGCAGCGGCCAGTCGGCGATCGCGTCGGAGCCGTCGAGCATCGACTCGGTCTCGCGGTACGGGGACGCGACGGATCCGGAGTCGAGGTGGTCGCGGCCGATGGCGACGGGCGCGGACAGCTCGCCGGACGCCACCATCTCGTTGAACTTCAGGCCTGCCTTGTGCCGTTCGCCGTAGCCGAGCCAGCAGATCCGGGCCGGCAGACCCTCGAACGCCACCTTCTCGCCCGCCATCGTGATCCAGCGCTTGAGGTGCTCGTTCTCGGGGAACAGTTCGAGGATCGCCTTGTCGGTGGCGGCGATGTCCTTCGGGTCACCCGACAGCGCGGCCCAGCGGAACGGGCCGAGGCCCTCCTCGAACAGCGGGCGGATGTAGGCGGGCACGAATCCGGGGAAGTCGAACGCGCGGTAGTAGCCGGCCTTGCGGGCCTCGTCGCGGATGGAGTTGCCGTAGTCGAACACCTCGGCGCCCTTGTCGAGGAAGCTGACCATCGCGGCGACATGCCGTGCCATCGACGCGCGGGAGTCCTCGGTGAACTTCACCGGGTCCTTGTCGGCCATCGCCTTCATGTCGGCGAAATCGACCCCGAGCGGCAGGTACGACAGCGGGTCGTGGGCCGACGTCTGGTCGGTGACGATGTCGATGGGGGCGTTCATGGCGAGCAGTTCGGGGAAGATCTCCGCGGCGTTGCCTTCGAGGCCGATCGACAGCGGGCGCTTCGCGTCGCGGGCCTCGATCGCGAGACGCAGGGCGTCGTGGATGTCGGTGGCCTTGGTGTCGAGGTACTTGTGCGCGATCCGGCGGTCGATGCGGGTGACGTCGCAGTCGACGCAGATCGCGACGCCGTCGTTCATCGTCACGGCGAGGGGCTGGGCGCCGCCCATGCCGCCGAGTCCCGCCGTCAGCGTGATGGTGCCTGCGAGCGAACCGCCGAAGCGCTTCCGGCCCACGGCGCCGAACGTCTCGTACGTGCCCTGCAGGATGCCCTGCGTGCCGATGTAGATCCACGACCCGGCCGTCATCTGCCCGTACATGATCAGTCCGAGGGCGTCGAGCTTGCGGAACTCCTCCCAGTTGGCCCAGTCGCCCACCAGGTTCGAGTTCGCGAGGAGGACGCGGGGCGCCCACTCGCTGGTGCGGAAGACACCGACCGGCTTGCCGGACTGCACCAGCATCGTCTCGTCCGACTTCAGGGTCTTCAACGTCCGGACCATCGCGTCGAACGCCTCCCAGCTGCGCGCGGCCTTGCCGGTGCCGCCGTAGACGACGAGGGAGTCGGGATGCTCGGCGACCTCGGGGTCGAGGTTGTTCATCAGCATGCGCAGGGCGCCTTCTTGCTGCCAGCCGAGTGTCGTCAGTTCGGTGCCGCGGGGCGCCGACACGTGGCGGGGTCCGGAAACCGGAGGCGTCGTGGTGGTCATGTCGTGTACTCCTTGATGGTCGAACGAGAAAGGTGGAAGAGTCTGGGGGTCTGCGTGATTCACAGTCGCGAATCCGCCATGGCGGTGTGTGCGGGGTAGATCATGGCCGCGGGTGGGTTGCTGTTGCGCCGCGCGAGCGGGTAGTAGATGGCGCCGGTGAAGACGATGCCGACGATCCACGAGATGTCCGCGCCGCCCAGCATGTCCGTGACCGGTCCCGTGTAGAGCTTCTGGGCGAGGAACGGGATCTGCGCGAGAACGCCGACGGTGTAACAGGTCATCGCCGTCTTGTTCCAGCGGCCGTAGCGGCCCGCCGGGTCGTACAGTGCCGGGATGTCCACGCGCTCCTTGGAGATGAGGTAGTAGTCGATCAGGTTGATGGCGCTCCAGGGAGTGAAGACCATCAGCAGCACGAGGACGAAGTTCTTGAAGTTGTTGAGGAAGTCGGCGCTGGCACCGATCGCGATCAGCATCGACACGGCGACGAACCCGATGATGTACAGGGTGCGGGCCCGCGACGAGATGCGGGATTGCCCGTTGAACGCCGTCACCGTGGTGAGGATCGACATGAATCCGCCGTAGGCGTTGAGGCAGTTGATCGTGAGCTTCCCGACCAGGATCACCAGGTAGATCATCAGGGCGATCACCGCCGGTCCGGCGAGGCCGCCGATCCACCCGACCTGGTCGCTGAGGAACGCGTCGCCGGCGACGGCGGCGACGAGTGCACCGAACGTCATCGACCACTGCGAGCCGATCACGCTGCCCGCGAACGTCGACCAGAAGGTCGTCCGCTCGCTCGTCGAGCGCGGCAGGTAGCGGGAGTAGTCCGCGACGTACGGTCCGAACGTGAGCTGCCAGCCGGCGCCGAGCGAGATCGCGAGGAGGAACGTGACGATGTCGAAGCCCTTGATCCCGACGAACGAGGCCACGTCGTACTCGGCGAACAACCGGATCGCGAGGTAGGTGAAGCCGAGGATGCCGACAACGGTCGCGATCTTGCCGACGACGTGGATCAGCTTGTACCCCGTCACCGCGACGAATGCGGTCATCGCGCCGAAGATCAGGATTCCGACGGTGGGGTTGTCGATGTGGAGGATCTCGTTCACGGCCTGACCTGCGAGGACGCTGCCGGTGGCGGCGAAACCGAGGTACATCAGGACGACGAGGACCAACGGGAGCACGGCACCCAGAACGCCGAACTGCGCTCGGCTCGAGATCATCTGCGGCAGTCCGAGGCGCGGTCCCTGAGCGGAGTGCAGCGCCATCACGGCGCCGCCGAAGAGATTGCCGATCAGCAGGCCCACGATGGCCCACAGCGCGTCGGCGCCGAAGACGACCGCGAGGGCGCCGTCGACGATCGCGGTGATCTGCATGTTGGCGCCGAACCAGAGCGTGAACTGGCTGCGCGGAGATCCGTGGCGCTCGTCGTCCGGGACGACGTCGATGGTGCGACGCTCGGGCGCGAGGCTGATCTCGGGAGGTCCCTCGTGTGTCATAGGCCTGTTTGTCTCTCTGTGACGAGTCCGGCGCTGCTGGGTCGGTCCCGGGTGCTCTGTCCCATGTCCTGAATCCAGTGTGCTCTGACTCACGTTTTTTATCGCCTTAGATGTATAGTCCTGTATAGACAACCCCCTGTCAAGCGTTCTCCACGGACCCAGCCGAGAGGCGTGCCGGCCCGCCACTGCACCAGTCGGAAGTGTCGATGCTTCCGACGGAAGGTACTGACATGAGAGTAATTTCGACGTCCTCACATTCGCTCGACCGCGATGAACAGCAGTTTTCCGCTCCGGAAGCGCCCCAGCGTTTCCGCGACCTGTACCTCCGCACCGCCGGTCATCCCACCGCCGACGGCGCAGATCCACAGGCGCGTGATCGCATCGCGAACACGCATCTCCAGACCGGGTGGATCCGGAACCCCGGGACCGCGGTGGTGCGCGGAATCGACGCCGCAGACCCCGGCGGGATCGGGCCCGCGGTGCAGATCGTCACCGACGACATGGCCCTGCTCGTCGAATCGGTACTGCTGACCGCGGCCAGGGTCGGCGCCCCGATCGAGGAGGCGCTGCATCCGGTCCTCGTCGCCCGCCGCTCGGAGTCGGGCACCCTCACCGACCTCCTGCCTGTCACCGACTCGGGGACGGCGGAGTCGTGGATTCACGTGGGTCTGCGCTCGGACACCGCGGACGCTGTCGTCGCGGCACTGGTCGAGGCCTTGCACACCGTCCTCGCCGACGTGCGCCGGGTGGACCGGGATCTTTCGCGCATGCGCGAACTGCAGATCCAGGTCTCCGAACAACTCGACTCGCAGACCGGGCAGGACTCGCTGTCGGAAGAACTCCGCGAGGCCGCCGACTTCCTGCGGTGGTGCGAGGCGGGCAACTTCACCGTCCTCGGGTACGCGCGGTACGGCGCCGACGGCGCACCCGAGGAGAGTCTCGGCGTGCTCCACGACCGGGAGGGCGATCGGGCGCCGACCACGGAACCCGGTCCCGTCCTGGCGATCGGGCAGGCGGCGCTTCCGGTGTCCGTGCACCGGTCGTCGTACCCGTCGGTGGTCGGGGTTCGGGCCGGAGGAGTGGAGCACCGGTTCGTCGGCGCGTTCACCCCCGCGGGCAGGCACGAGAACGTCCTGGACATCCCGGGTGCGGGACGCCGGGTGCGGGCCCTGCTCGACCGTGCCGGTTTCGACATCGACTCCTTCTCCGGGCAGGCCGTGCTGCAGGTCGTGCAGGCGCTGCCGCTGACCGAGTTGTTCGCGGCGAGCCCGGACTCGCTGCATTCGGCCCTCACCGAGGTCGCCGGCATCACCGCGCGCGAGCACATTCACCTCTTCCTGCGCACGGATGTCCCGGGCGACAGCATGTCGGCGCTGGTGTTCATTCCCCGCGATCGATACAACACGCGGACGCGTCTGGCGACCCAGCGCGTCCTGCTGGACGAACTGGACGGCACGGCAGTCGAATACACCACGAACGTGTCCGAGTACCCGCTGGCGATGGTGCACTTCACGATGCGGGTTCCGGCGGACACCGAGGTGACGGACACCCGGCGACTGGAAATTCAGCGTCGGATCTCCCGGGCCTGCCGGACCTGGGACGACCGGTTCCACGACGAACTCGCCACCGCCGAACGCGAACTCCTCGCACACTATTCGGAGCACTTTCCGGAGGTGTACAAGCACGACTTCGACGCCCGGCGCGCGCATGCGGATCTGGCGGTGTTCGAGAGGCTGACGGACGGCGCGATCGACACCCGGCTCGACGCGAACGCGGCGGACTGGCGCTTCACCTTCTTCGTCGGCGGTGCATCCGCCTCCCTCAGCGATGTTCTCCCGATCCTGCAGAGCATGGGGGTCGCGGTCCTCGACGAGCGTCCGTACACGGTCGCGAACAGTCGCGGAACGGTGTGCTGGATGTACGAGTTCGGGATCCGCTACGCGTCACCGGGGCCGGTGGACGACGCGCTGCCGCGCCGCTTCACGGAGACGTTCGCCGCGGCCTGGGCATCTCGCGCCGAGACGGACAGCTTCAACGAACTCGTACTCCGCGCGGGCCTGGACTGGCGTGAGGTGGAGGTGCTGCGGGCCTACGCACGGTACCTCCGTCAGGGTGGATTCCCATACAGCCAGAACCACATCGCGACGGTTCTCGGTGATCATCCGGAGATCTCCCAGGCACTGATCCGGCTGTTCGCCGCGAGGTTCGATCCGGACGGCACAGCGGAGTGCGGTGACCTGATCGCGTCGCTGGAAACGGCGATCGGCGACGTCCTCGGCCTGGACGCCGACCGCATCCTGCGCGCCTACCTGAACGCGGTCCTGGCGACGCTGCGCACCAATCGCTACGCCCCCTCGGGCCGGGAACGTCAGGTCCTGTCGTTCAAGTTCGATCCGCAGCGCATCCCGGAACTGCCGCAGCCGCGGCCCCGCTTCGAGATCTACGTCTACTCGCCGTGGGTCGAGGGCGTGCACATGCGGTTCGGTGCCGTGGCACGGGGAGGCCTGCGATGGTCCGACCGCAAGGAGGACTTCCGCACCGAGGTGCTCGGCCTGGTGAAGGCGCAGGCGGTCAAGAACTCGGTGATCGTGCCCGTCGGCGCGAAGGGCGGGTTCGTCGTCGCGCGCCCGCCTGCTCCCACCGGCGACCCGCTGCGCGATCGCGACGCCCAGCGCGCGGAGGGGGTTCGCTGCTACCGCAGCTTCATCAGCGGACTGCTGGACGTCACCGACAACGTGGACCTCGCGACGGGTGCCGTGATCCCGGCGCCGCGGGTGGTGCGGCACGACGGCGACGACACGTACCTCGTCGTCGCCGCGGACAAGGGCACCGCGACGTTCTCCGACATCGCCAACGACGTTGCAGCACAGTACGGGTTCTGGCTGGGTGACGCATTCGCATCGGGCGGATCCGTCGGCTACGACCACAAGGCGCTCGGCATCACCGCCCGGGGTGCGTGGGAGAGCGTGAAGCGGCACTTCCGCGAAATGGGTGTCGACACCCAGTCGCAGGAGTTCACGGCCGTCGGGATCGGCGACATGAGCGGCGACGTGTTCGGCAACGGAATGCTCGCGAGCCCGCACATCCGGCTCGTCGCCGCATTCGACCACCGGCACGTGTTCCTCGACCCGAATCCCGACGCGGCCACATCATTCGCGGAGCGGGAACGACTCTTCGCGCTGCCGAGGTCGTCGTGGGCGGACTATGCGCCCGGTCTGATCAGCGCAGGCGGCGGTGTGTGGGAACGGTCGAGGAAGAGTGTGCCGATCAGCGAGGAGGCGCGGCGCGCACTCGGACTGAGCCCCGGGACCACCGAACTGTCCCCACCGGACCTCGTCCGCGCGATCCTGCAGGCCCCGGTGGATCTGCTGTGGAACGGCGGCATCGGAACATACGTGAAGTCGGGCACCGAAACCCATCTCGACGTGGGGGACAAGGGTAACGACGGCGTCCGCGTCGACGGTGCCGACGTCCGGGCCCGGGTGGTCGGTGAGGGTGGCAACCTCGGCTTCACCCAGCTGGGACGTATCGACTTCTCCCGCTCCGGAGGGCGAATCAACACGGACGCTCTCGACAACTCGGCGGGCGTGGACTGCTCCGACCACGAGGTCAACATCAAGGTTCTGCTCGACGCCCTGGTCAGCGGCGGCCGTCTCGCCGCCGACGACCGTGCGGGTCTGCTCGCCGAGATGTCCGGGGAGGTGTCGCGTCTCGTGCTCTCCGACAACGTCGCCCAGAACGACGTGCTGGGCACGTGCCGGGCCGACGCAACCGCGTCCCTCACGGTGCACGGACGGCTCATCGGCCATCTGGAAGGCCGCTACGGTCTGGACCGCGCCATCGAGGTGCTGCCGTCCAGGAAGGAGATCGCCGCCCGGGAGCGCGCGGAGACGGGACTCACCTCGCCCGAACTAGCGACCCTCATGGCGCACGTGAAGCTGGCGCTGAAGTCGGACCTGCTGGCCGGCGACCTGCCCGACAGCCCGGCTTTCGCGGACGCACTCGCCGGGTACTTCCCGCGCAGGCTCCGGGAGTCCTTCGGCGACGCCATCGGCGACCATCCGCTGCGCCGGGAGATCGTCGCGACGGTCCTCACCAACGACGCCGTCGACAACGGCGGCATCACCTACGCCTTCCGGCTGGGCGAGGAGGCCGGAGCGAGCAGCGCCGACGCCGTGCGGGCGTTCGCCGTGGTGTCGGCCGTGTTCGACCTGCCGTCGCTCCGGCGCGACATCCGGGACGCCGACCTCGACGCCGCGCTCTCGGACGACCTCACGCTGTTCACCCGGCGGCTGCTCGACCGGGCGTCGCGATGGATGCTCACCCGCAGGCCCCAGCCGCTCGCGGTCGGGGCGGAGATCACCCGATTCCGTGACCGCGTCGCGGACCTGACACCGCACGTCGCGGGCTGGCTCTGCGGTGAAGACGCGGAGAACCTCCGGAGTCGCACGGCCGCGCTGGTGGCCCGTGGTGTCCCCGCGGACCTGGCCGGGCGGGTGCAACTGCTCCTGGACCGGTTCGCGCTGCTGGACATCGTCGAGATCGCCGACATCACCCAACGCGATCCCCGCGAAGTGGCCGAGGTGTACTACCGGCTCGGGGAGTGCCTCGGGTTGGTGCACCTCCTGGTGGGGGTCTCGCAGCTGGGACGGGGAACTCGGTGGAACGCGCTGGCCCGGTTGTCGTTGCGCGACGAGTTGTACGACACGGTCCGGGCACTGTGCCTCGACGTGATCTCGGGCAGCGAAGTGCTGGACACGGCGGAACAGAAGATCGGGGAGTGGGAGGACCGCAACGCGGCCCGGCTGGCGCGCGCCCGGCACACGCTCGACGCCGTCACGGAATCGGGGGAGCACGACCTGGCCGCCCTCTCCGTCGCGACCAGGCAACTGCGCAGCATGGTGAGGTGACACCGGGCGCACCGCGCGATGAGGGCTTACCCGTGCAGTCGGCCGATAGACTGCAACGGCCGACTGCACGGGAAGTTCATCGGTGTTGCAGAGGGATGGGTGTCAGTGGAGGTGGAGATCGCAGTAGTCGACGCGGAGCTTGCTGCGTTGTACAACGGACCGGGGACGGAGTCGGCCCCGGCGTACGAACGCGTCAAGCAGTTGATCGTGTCGCAGATCAATGCCGGCCGCTGGCAGGAGGGCGATCAGTTGCCCTCGGAGAATCAGCTGGTGGGCGCTCTGGGCCTCTCCCGCATGACCATCAACCGCGCGCTGCGCGAACTCAGCGCCGAGGGGCTCGTGGTGCGCCTGATGGGTGTGGGGACATTCGTGGCGGCCACGAAGACGGCGTCGTCTCTGTTCGAGGTCAAGAACATCGCGGACGAGATTCAGCAACGCGGACACCGCCATCGAACCGAAGTGGTGTACGTGCGTGAGGAAGACGCCGATCCGGCGAACGCCTTCATCCGGGATTCGATCCGCGGCAAGGTGTTCCACTCTCTGATGATCCACTACGAGGACGACACGCCGATCCAGCTCGAAGACCGGTTCGTCAATCCCGCCGAGGCTCCCGGGTATCTCGATCAGGACTTCACCCAGCAGACGCCCAATCACTATCTGAGCGTGGAGGCTCCCCTGACGAGGGGCGAGCACGTGGTCGAAGCGATCCTCGCGTCGCCCGAGGAATGCCGGCTCCTCCACATCGAGCGCGCCGAACCGTGCCTGATGATCCGGCGCCGCACGTGGTCCTCGCGGGGCCTCGTCAGTGCTGCGCGTCTCGTCCATCCCGGTTCGCGGAACCGGCTCGAAGGGACGTTCGGGACCGGCTGACCGGGGTAGATGCCGAACACCAGGCTCACGGCTGCACGTCCCTCGTCTGCGGGGCGGGCCAGGTGAGATGGCCCGCGTGGATGTCGGAGATCGTCGACGCGATCCAGGCGAGTTCGCCCCGCGCCGCGTGGAGTGCGTAGTCCGCTTCGACGACGAACAGCGCAGGCGCTCCGCCGTCGAGCGCTCGGGTGAGCCGTGCCTGGTCGGATTCGATTCTCGCGGTGAGTCGTTCGGCGCGTTCGCGCAGCGCGTCCACGGCGCCTTCGCGTCCCAGCGCGCCGAGGTAGCTGATCGCCGCGAAGAACGGGGAGAACTCTCGTGCGGCACTGCGGATCTGGAGGTCGAGTCGGCTCACGAGTTCCGCGTACCCGGCCTCGGTGAGGGCGTAGACGGTGCGGGCGGGCCGCCCTTCCCGTTGCGCACGTTCGTGTTCCTCGATCCAGCCCGCCGAGGCGAGGGCCGCGACCACATTGTTCAGCGAGCCGCGGTTGAGCGGCCACTGGCCCTCCTCGCTGCGCTCGCGCAGCGTGACCTCCAACTGGTACGGGTGCATCGGCGATTCGAGGAGCAGGCCGAGCACCGGCAGGACGAGAGGATTGTCGAGAGTGCGCGCAGGCATGGTTGAAATATATCAATCTAAATAAACTATGACGAAGTACGCGGTTCGGACACCGCGACCTCGCCTTTGTCACGATTGGGTCACGGCCCGCTACGGTGGATCGTTGACCACGACGCCGATCATGAAAGAACAAATTCTTGTTACAGAGTGAATCGAAGTTCAGGGCTTATCGTCTCCACGCCGTCGCGCTCCTCGTGGGCGTCCTCTCCTTGGGGGCGGTGGCCTACCGAGAGTTCGATGCGGCGACGGGCTACCTGATGGACCTCTCCGTGTTCCGCGACGCCGGCTATGCCTTCGTCAGCGGCCTGCCGCTCTACTCCGCGGACTTCCCGAGCAGCTCCGGGTTCAGGTTCATCTACGCACCCTTCGCGGCGATCCTCTTCGCGCCGATGGCGGAGATCGACCCCGCGGTCCTGCAGGCGCTGTGGTGCGCCCTCAACCTCGGACTCGTGTGGTGGATGGTCAAGGTGGCGCTGTCGAAGCTCGACGTCGCACGCCCCGAACTTCTCGCTCTGCTGTCGATGGGCCCGGTACTTCTCCTCGAGCCGATGCGCTCGAACTTCGACTTCGGTCAGATCAACATCATCCTGATGGCGCTCGTGGTCGCCGACTGCACCGGTGTGATCCCGAAGAGGTTCCGCGGAGTCGCGATCGGTCTCGCCGCGGCCGTCAAGATCACCCCGGCAGCCTTTCTGCTGGTCCTTCTCGTCCGCCGCGACTTCCGCTCGATCGGACGATCGCTCGCCACGATCCTGGTCACCGTCGGGCTCGGCTTCTGGCTGCTGCCGCAGTCGTCGGTGTGGTTCTGGACCACCGAATTCTTCGCCACCGGCCGCGCGGGTGCGCCCGACTTCTTCCGCAACCAGGCCGTCACCGGCGTCATCGCGCGGCTCGGGGCGGAAGGCCGGCCGGCCAGCGTTCTCTGGGTCCTCAGCGCAGCCGTCATCGTGTCCGCCGCGGCGTGGTCGGCGTATCGCTTCACCCGGTCCGGTGAGCACCTGATCGCGCTGTCGGTCGTGGCCCTGGCATCCCTGCTCGCCGCGCCGTTCGCCGTCACCCACCACTGGGCGTACAGCATCCTGCTGATTCCGATCCTGATCGCACCGCAGTACCGCAGCTGGCGACCCCTGATCGGCGCCGCGACCCTGATCTTCCTGATCGGCCCGAACTTCGTCCTGCAGTCCTCGTCGTCAGGCTGGGTGGAGGCGGCCGTGCGTGAGGTGATCGGAAGCTCGCAGTGCCTCATCGCGCTGGTCCTGCTCGGCGCGGCAGTCGTGGCCGCACGGTCTCGCACCCCGCTCCCGGACGTCGAGACGGACGCCGTGCCCGCGGACGAAGAGGCGCTGGAGCCCGCCCGCAGCTGAGGCGTCGCTACCCCCGGCGGGCGAATGTACCTTCCGGCGCCTCAGGTGCGCCGAAAGGTACATTCGCCCAGCGCCGAGGTGCCGCGGAGACGGCCGAGCGGCGCTATCGTCGAGTCATGTGCCGAAACATCACCGAGCTGCGCGGACTCGAACCGGCGGCCACCGCGGAGGAGATCGAGGCGGCGGCGCGTCAGTACGTCCGGAAGGTCAGCGGAATCCAGAAGCTGTCGGACGCCAACCGTGAGCCCTTCGAGGAGGCGGTAGCCGTCGTCACCGAGGCCACCACGAAGCTGCTCGCGGCACTGCCGCCGCGGAAGCAGCCGCCCCAGACGGTGCCCCCGCTGCGACGGCCGGAGGTCCGGGCGCGCATCGCGGCGAAGGCCGCGTCAT